>JABGZB010000257.1 GCA_018674955.1 Verrucomicrobiota bacterium
GACAATATCTCTTGGTACGGCCACGGCCATGTGGCGCGTTCTATCAAGAATCCGCGCAAGGTCTTCCAGCGTTTGTTTAATGTGCAGGAACATCGCGCCAACGGCAGCGTACTCGATCTTGTGTTGGCTGATGCCGAAGATTTGCAGGGGAAGCTCGGTCGACTCGACCGCTACAAGCTCGACGATTATATGGACTCGGTTCGCACTGTGGAGCAGCAGATCGAGCGCATCACCAAGCGGCAGGTAGATATTCGAGACATTGGCCTTGAGGAGCCGGAAAAACTTTGGACCACGATGCGCCGTGATGAATACATTCAGATCATGGGTGATTTGATGATCATTGCACTGCAAACTGACCTCACACGCGTGAGTTCCATGATGGTTGCGCCTGAGCGCTGGTCCACGCCACTGATGTTCGAGGATGTGTTTGTGAAGCCCATCGATCATCACGGCTGGACGCACAATCAAAAGAATGCTGGGGTGCTGGGTGATCTCGAGAAACTCGATCATTTTCACATGCGCCAGTTTGCGCGCATCAGCGCCAAGATGGATGCCATCCAGGAAGGTGAAGGCACATTGCTCGACAACATGATGTTTACCTACGGCTCCGGCCTCAGCAGCGGTATGTTGCACGAATGCACCAATCTGCCCACCGTGATTGCCGGCAGTGCGGGTGGTCTTCTGAAAACCAACCGTCACGAACAGCACGCGAAAGGCACCCCCATCGCTAATCTGTGGGTTTCCATGGCCCAAATCATGGGCGTAAAAACCGACCGACTCGGGGATAGCACCGGTTCTCTAAAAGGCTTTCTCGCGTAAGGAAACTCCGGGAAGATTTATGAAAGTTTTATTCGCGCTTTTCATTGCGTCGTCGTCGCTTTTAGCGTCGCCGAATTATGTGTTGATTTTTTGTGATGATCTCGGGTTCGGCGACCTGGGGTGTTATGGGTCGAAGAAAAACCGTACACCGCGCATTGATCAGCTGGCGCGCGAGGGCATGCGGTTCACCGATTTTTATTCCTCTAGCCCCGTGTGCACCCCTTCGCGCGCGAGCCTGATGACTGGCTGCTACGCGCGGCGGGTGGGGATGCATGAGGATTTCACCGGTCACTGGGTGCTTATCCCGCGCAGTCGTCGTGGGCTCAATCCCAATGAGTTGACTTTACCTGAGGCGCTCAAGGCCGAGGGTTATATCACCGCTTGCATCGGCAAATGGCATCTTGGTGATCAACCACCGCACCTTCCCACTTCGCACGGCTTTGATGAGTACTTTGGCATTCCCTATTCGAATGATATGGCCAGCAAACGTCGCGGCGATCCGCCTTTGCCGTTGGTTAAACAAAAAAGCGTGATCGAAGCACCAGCCAACCAGGCTACACTCACGCAGCGTTACACAAGGGAAGCGGTAAACTTCATCGAGCGCAATCGCAAGCGACCGTTCTTACTGTATCTGCCTCACACCTTCCCACATCTCCCGCTCTTTGCCTCGAAGGACTTTCACGGCAAAAGCGCCAACGGGCGTTACGGTGATTCGGTGGAGGAAATAGATTGGTCCACCGGCCAGATTTTGAATGCGCTTAAAAAGCATGGTCTTGAGAAAAATACACTTGTGATTTTCACCTCGGACAACGGCTCCAACGGCCGCAATGGAGGTTCCAATGCACCCCTATCCGGTTCCAAGGGGAGCACGATGGAAGGCGGCATGCGCGTGCCAATGATCGCCCGCTGGCCCGGCCGCATTCCTGCCGACAGCACGTGTAGCGCACTGGCCAGCACCATGGATTTTCTGCCGACCTTCTGCGCACTAAGTGAAGCTAAACTGTCCAAAAACAAAATCGATGGGCACAGCATCGCGCCGTTGTTATTCGGAGACGAGGGATCATCCCGATACGAGGCGTTTTTTTATTATCGTCGCCGCCAGCTTCAGGCCATCCGCTGGGGCGATTGGAAATGGCATCTGCCTTTGAAGAGCACATTTCCAGCGTGGACCACACCAAACAACAAGGGCCGTGGACGACCTGGTAAGTTGGTGAATCTCAAAACAGATCTCAGTGAGAAGATCGACGTTCAGAATGAGAACCCCAAAGTGATGGTTAGGATGAAACAACTCGCTGCCCAAGCCGTCACCCAGCTCGGAAACGAAGCCAAGCCCGGCACGAAGACACGTAAGGCAATGACTTTGGATTCCTCCAAGCCAATGGTTTTATCAAAACGATAACGCCTTTTTTCATTCAAATCGCATGACCAAACAAATCTGCCAATCATTGCTTAATGACCTGCATGATAACTCTTGTGGTCTCATCACCTGCTTTCGAGGCCAAAGGCAAACCGGGACAACTACCTGATTTATCCATGACTAAATCAAATAAGACCAACCGGCGTTGTTTCGTGAAAACGAGTGTTTTGGCTGCTGTTTCTGCGCCAACGATCATTCCCTCATCCGTGCTTGGCCAAGCGGGTAAACCAGCGCCGAGCAACCGCATCACCGTCGGCCTTGTTGGCTGTGGCGGCCGGGGCGTGGGTGTGATGAACTCGTTCCTCAGAGAATCAAACGCGCAAGTCATCGCCACCTGCGACCCGTATGAGACCCATTACCGTGGACAAGGGAAGGGTCGCGCGCTTGGCCGCAAACCAGCAGCCGAGATGGTTGGCAAAAAGTACGACTCAAAGCCCTGCGACACTTACGCGAACTACCGGGATCTGTGCGCCCGTGATGACATCGACGTTGTGATTGTTGCCACGCCCGACCATTGGCATGCAGTGCAGGCGCTTGAGGCGCTTCGGAACGGTAAGGACATCTACTGCGAAAAACCGGTCACCCATTTTTTCGCCGAGGGCCAGGCGCTTTATCGTGAGGTAGCCAAGCGCGGGGCGATCTTTCAAACCGGCTCGCAGCAGCGTTCCGCAACTGTGTTTCGAAACGCCGTGGAACTCGTCCGTAACGGGCTCATCGGCAAGGTCAATGAAGTGAAGGTAGGTTTGCCCAAGGGGCCAGACAAGATTAAGGGTGATTCGACCGAGGAGAACCGTTCGGGCCGGGAGGATTACCAACTCTGGACCGGCCCCGCGCCGATGTTGCCGTATGTGCACGCGCGGCATCATCAGATGTGGCGGGTGCACCTGGCCTATGGCGGTGGCCAGTTGATGGACTGGATCGGTCATCATAATGACATTGCCCACTGGGGGCTCGGCGAGGACCGGGGTGGCCCGATCCGTGTCGAGGCCAAGAACTTCACGTGGATTCCCGTTCCGGTTTACAAGGCACCGGAGCATTACGAGGTGCACTGCGAGTACGCCGGCGGCATCCGAACCAGCATTGGTACACACAACAAAATGGGTACCAAGTTCATCGGCGAGAAGGGTTGGGTGTACGTCAATCGAGGGAAGCTCGACGCGTCAAACCTTGACTGGCTGAAGTCCGGATTCAACCCGGGCAAGTTCAAGGCGTACAAGTCCGGGAATCACACACGAAACTTTCTTGAATGCGTGAAGAGCCGCAAGCCGGCAATCTGCCCTGCCGAAACGTCGCACCGTTCCATCACACCGGGCCACCTGGGCTACGTCTCTAACGAGCTTGGCCGCGCGCTTAGATGGGATCCAAAAAAAGAGCAGATCATCGCCGACAACGAAGCCAACGCGCTGCTCAGCAAAACGCACCACCGCAAACCGTGGACGCTGTGATGCAGCCATGCTGTTGGTGATTTCTGCGATCTGACGAAGTCGACCGCCCTTGATTTGGTTGTGAATCAATTGCCGCGCAGGCGGACAAAGGCCTGACTTTGCCCTTGGCCAATCGGACGGGCCAATCGGACGGTGACCGTTGCGGTGCCGTCGCCGTTGTCGGCTTTCGACACGGGTTCGATCATGGCGTGATCCGGGGACCAAGTGATGAGGTCACTGGAAACCTCAACTGTCAGCGATGCATCGGCGCGGAGGTTTTTGCGGAACGTCAGGAATAGATAGTCGTCGACTTCGCCATCGACGACGATGCTCTGGATTGTGAGACCAAACACGGGAGCGTCGGAGGCCAAGTCGGGTTGGGAGCCAAAGAGAAACTCCCAATAGTTGCTGAGTCCGTCGTCGTCGTCGTCGTCGTTTGGCTTGCCCTGAATACCGTTCGAGGCGGCCCAGGCAGCGTAGGTGATACCCCCCGCCGGCTCGACTGTGCCAGGCGACCCGCCGAGATGACGACTCACCGTCCAACTGGCTGGTTCGCCGAGAGGAAATCCGGCAGCTTGGCTGGAAAGAATCAGGCTGAACCCTTTGCCATCCGCCTCTGTCGGCCACGGAAGTTGGTCATCATAAGTGAAGTCGTGGAGCGGATTGAGACCGTTTCCGGTGATGAGCAACTGCTCCCCACTATTATTCAAACGGCCGGTATACTCGAACAGCTGGATGCCTTCGATGGTGCCATATCTGGCTTCGAAAGCTGCGCGGTTTCGGATGAGAAGTAGGTGTTTGCCGGCCTTCAGGACGGTATTTTCGGGGAACGCGAAAGTAATCCCAGCCTCGAACCGGATACCGCTCAGGTCGAGAGCGGCCTTGCCGATGTTTAGAAATTCGATGAACTCGAAATCGTCGCGGTCGCTACTTTCGGCCAGTTCCAATGGTGTGGTTGGATTCGCAGGGTGGTAATGCAGTTCAGAGACAACCAGATTGGAAGCGTCAACCGAGACTCCGTCGATGGTAAAGAATGATTCATTGAGGGCGCTCCATTCTTTGTTGTCGGTGTTGTAGGAGCGAGCCCGTAGCATTGCCGCCTCTGCGAAAAAGAGCGGCTCTGAAACATTTTCACCACCACCTCGGTTGGTCTCTCCGCGGAGCATCATGTCAAAGCGAATGTCGGAACTGCTGCCGCTGGCTTGGTGAATCTCTACCGCAATGGTGTTGGTGCCGGCTTTCAGCGCGTCGGTCATAAGGGCGTTTCCGCTCCCACCATTATAAATAATGGCGACTTCTTCCGGGGTGATGGCTCGGGCAAAAACTCCGAAATCATCAACAATAGCAGCGGCGTAGGAGTCGATACCACTGGAACCGATGGCAAGATATGTCCAGTCGTCAAACAACGTGCCGTCGTTTTCTCCTTCATGCCAGAGTTCACCATCAACCCAGATCTCCTTGTGAGTCTTATCCTTGATGAACACAAAGTGATGCCATTCTAGGAAATCAATGTCCGCTGCACCCTTACTGATGCGCTGAGTACCACCACAGCAACCCGAGGTATCGAAGTAAATATTGTTGTTGCTCCATGGAATGTGGGCCTGGAAATTGCGCGCATTGCTGCCCGCCGCTTCCGCCCTGAACCAAAAGGTGGAGGAGCTCCTAACCACGTGGAGCTTCTGCCAAAGCGAAACGCTCATAGCGTCGGCATCCGATGCCGGCTCTAACCATCCGAAGGCTTCAGCATCAACCCTGATCCAGTTTTGGGCTTCACCCAAATCAGCTGCACCACCCAGTTTGCCCTCGGCGGCTACTACCTCACCCAGCACCTCTCCCCGGATTCCTGCAACCTTGTCAATAATATCAGAAGCATTATCCATTGGCCAATAGGCTATCAACCCAGGCACAAGCTCGGAGCTTGGCAAAGCAAAGTCTTTCCAGCCGGCTTCGTCGTCGATGGTACCATTAGCAAAACTGCTAAACGTCGCAATGTTGGAGAGATTTTGGCGAAGTACATCTACGCCATTGATGTAGGCGGCGATTCCATCATCGTATTTGACCCTCAACAGGAAGTTGAAGAATACCGACGGATCCGGGATGTTGACGGTGGTGCGGAAATAGGTGGTCGGGTGTTTCGCCGAGGGATCAGGGCCAAAGCCGACAATTTGCCCGACCCCCTCCCCGTCACTGCCATATCCGAGCTCGGACGGGCCCGATTGCCAAACGAAATCGTCGAAACCTGGCGATCGCCAGGCGGTGCCTTGGTCGGAGCCGTCGTCTAGGTATTTCCAGGTGTGCCCCGTAGAGAGGAAGGTAATCGGATCGGGGCCGTTGACATCAAAGGAAGCAGTCAGGGCATCTAGGTTCGGCGCACCGCCGGGCAGGCGAGGGTCGCTACCATCAAGTGTGTAATAGATGATTTTGCCATCAGTAGCCATTGTCACCGGGGTTAATGGAGACACCGAACCGCCGTGTTGACTGTAGACCGGCGCGATGATGTTGGGATACATGCCTGCAGACTTGAAACGACCGATCATGGTCTTCGTCAGGCGGGGGAAATGGTTGTTGATGAGATTGTTTTGGTACGACTCCCACGATGTTGGTTCGCGGAACAGGTTGCCCCAACGTGCGGCCTCAGAGATGAACCCGAGCCGAGCTTCATCGACGCGCCTTTTCAGCCGCTGGATGTTTTTGGCGGGGGTCAGCGCCCCGTTGTTGAAGTAGTGTTTGTGAATCCGGTCGGCGAGAAGGATGGAGTAGTCGCTGGAATTCACGCCGGAGCGCATTCTGGACATGACACTATAGGGCCCAGCGTGGTTGGCCGAGTGCCCGGGGCTGCGCAGGAAGCCGTCGGCATCCTTGATCATGAACTTGAACGGAATCCCACGGGTCTCCGAGCCGAACGCCCGGAACTCGCTCTCCGAATTGCCGCTTACCCATAGCAGCATGAAGTCGACAATGTTGGCGACATCGATGTGATCAGCCGCGTTGATGAAGGGATTTGGCCTGGACAGAAGTCCCTTGGTCTCACTCCAGAACTGCCCACTGCCATCGTACACATCCTCGTCGTTGCGGAAGTTGTCGTTGGCGTTGACCGCCTCGTAGGCGTCTTCTGATCCGCCGAAGTAGCTCGAGGCCATGTCTGCGCTCCAGCGCTCGCGCAAATGGTACTGCCCCCAGTAGTTGCCGTTTAGGTAGAGGTGCACGAAGCGGCCGTGCGGGCCGATGTTGCCCATGTCGAGCATTGAGTCGTCGGTGAAGCGGTTCGACATGTAGGCACCGCGGCTCGACATGTCGTGCGAACCGCTTCGAAGATTGATCACGTCAAAATCTTCGGCCGGAGGATGGTGGCTGTATTCAAAGCCGTCGAAGATGGGGTATCTCAACTTGGCTACCCCGAACTTACGGCGGAAGGCGATACGAAAGCTCTTCTTGCGAAAGTTCGTATAACGCCCGCCGTAGTTGCTAAGTCCCCCGTTTTCCTGAAAACCTGGGGTCCCATCGGGGAAGATCATCTCGATCGATGTCTGGTATTCCTCTCTGATGTTACTCCTGCCCTCGTTCAAGAATTCGGCGTTGTGGGTGACCAGCGAAATGGTCGGCACCGCTTTCAACGAATCGACCATCTGCGGGCCATAGACTCCCGACCGGGTGATGGTGGTACGCATTTTCTGCTGGTTCATCACATCCACTGGGAACAGGTAGGTATGGGTGTCGATGTTGGTCGGCTTGAAACCCGACCGGTAAGCCATGGCGCGGACGATGGTTGTGCCGCTAATCTTAATCGGACCCGAGTGGATTTTCCCTCGGGCCCTGCTGGGCGCTGTGCCGTCCAAGGTATATCGTATTTCAGCATCCACAGTGTCCGTGGTGATCCTGACATCAAAGGGGGTCTTGAAAAAACCGCGATCGACACTGAATTTTGTGTCACTGACAAAGCCGTCGAAGGTGTCGCCGTTGAAAGTCCCCGGCGAGGGGGTTCCTAAATAACCGGGACCTCCGATTGTAGAGTCGGTGATTCGAACCGCATGCAGTTCTGGGGAAATGAGCATGTCCGAACTCGTCATGCTGGTGTTCAAGCCTTGTATCGCGAGAACATTGGCACCGGTGTTTAACAGATGAGTGTGGGCGCTGATGTTGAAGGCTTTGAAAGTGGTGGCATCACCATCGGCATGGCTTCCGGTGGCTACGGAGTTCCAGGTTGTCGATGCCGGGGAGTTTGAAAAGGCCACCCGAACGCCATTGAGGAAAGCGGTAAAGCCGTCGTCATATTTCATCTTCAAAGTGAGCTTTGAGATCGCTGGGGCGTCGGCCACATCAAAAAGGACGCGGAGGTAAAGGCTGGTGTTTACGTTGTTCAGTCTGTTACCGAGGTTGCCGCCCGCGCCGAACTCCGGGATGTATGTGCTGTTTTCGTCATAGCCAACGCCGGTTGTGACTTTATTCCAGCCCGCGTCATCGAACCCGATTCTGGTCCAAGTTTTTCTGAAAGATCCGTCCGCCGGCACAAGCGCCTTTGCGGGGGTTCCACTTGGGATAAGGACTGTTGGTGTCGTGTTACCGGTTTGCATGAGACCATAGGGCACACCCTCGAACTGGGCCGGTAATGGATTCGTCGCAGATCCAAACTCGGCAATGACAGTGGAGCCGTCGGGAGCAACGAGCGCCAGATATTCCCCCGCCTTGGCGAGATTGAAATTCGTGTGTAACTCAGAGCCGGCACCGTTGCGGTTTTTCCCCGAGGCGAAGACCAGCAGAAACCCGCCTGCGGGGATTTGAACGGTGGGGAATTGCCACTTCGTCATGTTGTCTTCCTCGTCGGTGAGGAAATGGCCGTTGAGGTCAGCGAACTCCGGCCCGGAATTGAAGATCTCAATCCAGTCGGAGGCGTCGCCATCACTGTCAAGGCTCGAGCCTCCGTTATCAGCCATAAATTCCGTGATTTGGAGAGCGCCGTGCGCATTTGAGAAAACGCAGATGCTGAAGACGAGCAGGGCGACCGTTCTTGCGGTCAAGCTTGTTGTGGGCAATGAGTCCATTTACGATACCTAGTCAGCTTAATCAACCAATCTCCATGAATGGAATACCACAGGCCCCGTCGGAAGGTTGCGGCCTACGAGAAGTACCTGCAATCAGCTTCACAGTAAAGGCCTGAGAGCGGGCCGGGTTGCCCCAAACGAGCTGGCCTTAGTGTTCTTTAACCACTTGTCGTTGGCCAAGCTCTTGGCCAAACTGTTGGCCATGGTTTTTTCCATTCACATGGACACACCCGGTTGCTTCGGAGGCGGCGACCCGGACATCACGCCAAACATCGATCGCTTGGCCTTGGAGGGGATTCGGTTCGAGGCAATGAAGCCCAACGAGGAAGCCAATCACTATCGTTTTTGATGTGATGAATCTCTTCACCATGCAGGGGCAGCACGAGTACGGCGGGAAGCCGTTTCCGTTGGCTTTGGAGGTTCCGTTGGCGACCCTAGGAGAAGCCTGCGAATGGGTGGGGAAACACGCAGCCCAACTCGACGCCCAAGCCGCTGCGCACGGCGCGGTGCTTCTGCGCGGGTTGCCCTTGGCCAAGCCGGAGGATTTTGATGCCGTTGTTTGCGCGTTTGGCTTCCCGGTTTTTTCCTACGACGAATCCCTCTCCAACGCCTATCGCATCAACTACACACCGCGCGTTTTTTCCGCCAACGAAGCGCCGCCCGACGTCACAATTTTCCTTCATCACGAAATGGCGCAGACGCCGATTTACCCGGGCAAACTTTTTTTCTTCTGCCAAGCGACGGCTGACGAGGGAGGCGCAACGCCGATTTGCCGATCCGATCTTTTGTGGGAACGCCTGCGTGAGCAATGGCCCGGCTTCGCCGAGGCCTGTTTGGCCAAGGGTCTGAAATATTCCAACGTCATGCCGGCCGAAGCCGACGAGTCGTCCGGCATGGGGCGCAGTTGGCAAAGCACCTTCAGCGTGGACAGCCGCGAAGCCGCCGAGGCGCGCTTGGCCAAGCTGGGCTACTCGTGGGAATGGCAGGCCAACGGCGACCTCCGCGCCACCACGCCTGTGCTCCCCGCCGTGCGCGCTCTCGGCGACGGCAGGGCCAGTTTTTTCAACCAACTCATCGCCGCCTTTAACGGCTGGAAAGACACTCGCAACGACCCGGCCAAGGCGATCATGTTCGGCGATGGCACCCCGCTCGATCCCTCGGCCGTGGCTGCCGCCAGCGCTCTCGCCGACGAACTCACCTTTGACATCCCGTGGCAAGCCGGCGACCTCGCTTTGATCGACAACTACGCTGCCATGCACGGCCGCCGCACATTCAGCGGCACTAGAAAAATTCTCGCCTCGCTCGTCGCCGCGTGATGGCTAGCTGGAGAGCGGGAATCTGATAGGTTTGACCGTGTGAACTTGAAAGTGGTTATTCATTTAATTCAAATAATTCTGCTATCAAACACAACGGCTCCGGTGTAATCGCTGGCGATGTCGTTGCGTTTTCATAATTCCAACTGCTCCAATTGAGATGAGTCAACGGTTTGATGTCATAATCATTGGAGCGGGAGGCGCAGGGCTGATGTGCGCAATGACGGCAGGCCAACGTGGGCGTTCTGTGGCCGTGCTGGAGCATAACGATCGTATCGGAAAAAAAATTCTAATCTCGGGCGGAGGCCGCTGCAATTTCACAAATCTCGATGCGGGACCGGAGAATTATATTTCCAGCAACCCGCACTTTTGTCGCTCAGCACTTTCGCGTTATCCAGCGGGTGAATTCATCGAGTTGGTGCGCAAGCATGGTATTGAGTTTTATGAGAAAACATTGGGTCAACTTTTCTGTAAACATTCTTCCCGCCAAATTGTGGGATTACTTGAGGGCGAATGCCGCGATGCGGGCGTAGATATTATTTCCGAATGCAAAGTCAACGCACTCCAAGGTGATAATGGGTTCCAGTTGCAAACATCACTCGGCGATTTTGAATGCGAATCACTCGTTATCGCCACGGGCGCGCTTTCTTTTCCCAAACTTGGAGCTACGGATTTTGGTTATCGTGTTGCGAAACAATTTGGGGTGCCAATTGTTGAGCCGCGTCCCGGATTGGTCCCCATCATTCCCAAACTTGGCGATGGTTCGCCTTGGCCTTTTATCGAACTCTCCGGCATTTCAATAAGTTGCGTTGCCAGCGCCGGAGGCCAGTCGTTTCGTGATCAACTACTCTTCACCCATCGCGGGCTGAGCGGGCCGGCGGTATTGCAGGTGTCCAATTATTGCAGACAGGGCGAGACGTTTGCGTTGAATTTATTGGTGGATGAAACCTCAACCGCATTACTAGACGACGCTCGGCAATCTCGGCAAACCCCCGATCGCTGGCTGGAAAAGTGGTTTCCCAAACGGTTTGCACATGCCTTTGCGAAGCAATTTGTGCCGGCCAAACCGATGGCTCAGATGAAACAAACCGATCGCGAGAGGCTGGTTAAGCAGTTGCTCGAATGGAAATTGATCGTCGCAAAAACCGAGGGCTACGCCAAGGCCGAAGTCACGGTGGGCGGTGTGGATACCAATGCGTTGTCTTCTAAAACCATGGAGTGTTGCGAGATATCAGGGCTGTATTTCATCGGCGAGGTGTTGGATGTCACCGGCTGGCTCGGCGGATATAATTTCCAATGGGCCTGGGTCAGTGGGCATGCGGCAGGTCAGATGGTTTGATGTTTATAAATAAGTACTATATATAATAATTAAATTATTACGATTGAGTTCTTACCAGCTTGCTGTGTCCCCGATTAAGGTTGAGCGAAGCTGACTGCTACGGTCTAATAGGTGGCGATGCATCGGGGTTTTTTTAGAGCACTATTTTCGATTGGCTTGGCGTCGGTGAGTTTGGAGGCTTCGCCAACGGCGGAGCAGGTTGAGTTTTTTGAGAAAAACATCCGGCCGGTGTTGGCTGAGCGTTGTTACGAGTGCCACAATAGCAGTGACAAAGCCAAGGGTGGTCTGGCGCTGGATTGGCGGGGCGGCTTGGCCAAGGGCGGGGACAACGGGCCGGTAATCGTCGCCGGCAAGCCGGATGAGAGCCTGTTGCTCCGAGCGATCCGTCACGAGGAAAAGGAGCTTAAAATGCCTAAGGATGGTCCGAAATTATCCGCGTTAGTGATCGGCCATTTCGAAAAATGGATCGCGATGGGAATTCCCGACCCGCGAGTCGAGCAGCCCAGCAAGGAGGATATTGCAAAGGCTACTTCATGGGAGACCATCCGCGAGCAGCGCAAGCAGTGGTGGAGTTTTCGGCCGATCCGTTCTCCTGCGCCTCCGAGTGTGAAGGGCGATTGGGCGCAGACCGATATCGACAAATTTATTCAGGCTGCGTGGGAGGACGGGGGATTCTCTCCAGCGGGCGATGCCGAGTCGCAGGTGCTAATTCGCCGTTTGTCATTCGTATTGACCGGCCTTCCACCCACTCCGGAGGAAAGCGCGTCGTTTGTGCAGGCGGCAGGACGCAACCGCCGGGTCGCCATTGCGGCGGCTGTTGAGCGGTTGATTACCTCGCCGCATTTTGGCGAGCGGTGGGTGCGGCATTGGATGGATTGGGTGCGCTATGCGGAGTCACTCGGGAGCGAGGGCGATCCTGCCATCCCGAATGCCAACCAGTATCGCAACTACCTCATCCGCGCGTTCAATGACGATGTGCCGTATGATCAGTTGTTGCGCGAACACATCGCCGGCGATCTGTTGGCGAAGCCTCGTCTCAACATGAAACTTGGCCTGAACGAATCGGCGATCGGTCCGGCGCATTACCGTTTCGTGTTGCAGGGCTTTGCTCCGACGGATGCGCTCGACGAGCTGGTGCGGACGACAGAGAACCAGATCGACGTGGTGTCCAAGGCGTTCCTTGGTCTCACCGTTTCGTGTGCGCGTTGTCACAATCACAAATTCGATCCGATTAGCCAGGAGGATTACCACGCGTTTTACAGCATCATGACCAGTTGCCGCCCGGCGATGGTCAATGTTGATACGCCTGCCCGGCAGGAAACCAACAAGGCTAAATTGACCGGGTTGAAACCCAGAATTCGCGCTGTGCTTGCCGAGCAGTGGTTGGCTGAAACGGGCACAATCTCGGAGCAAATCCTTCAGCCAAGCGCAGAGTGGAAAAAAGCCATTGAGGGTGCCAATGATTTCAGAAATCCGCTACACGCTTGGAACAAGTTACGCTTGGCCAAGGGCAAAAAATTCACCGAAGACTGGAAGAAACTTGCCAATGATTTTGCAAAAAGCAAAAAGGCACTCGATGAACAGCGTGCACGAAAATATGCCAAGCGCTGGCAGCTTGGGCAGGATGCCGATTCACTAAGCGAATGGATACTCGATGGCAACGGCTTGGACGGCATGGTGGCCAAGGCTGGCGCGTTTCGCGTTTCGCCAATCGGTGATCGAATCGTAGAAAATATTCTGCCCGCTGCCGTTTATTCACATCTGCTTTCGGACAAGCACGTAGGGGTGCTTGGCTCGCCGTCATTCCGTGTGGAATCCGGGCAGTCCCTTTTTGCGCGTGTCATAGGTGGAGGGGATGTCATGGCGCGTTATGTGGTTCAAAACTACACCCGAAATGGCACGGTGTATCCGGTCACACGGCTCAAGGATGGCAAATGGCGCTGGCAATCGTGGAGCATCAAGTATTGGGAGGGTGACGACGTTCACCTGGAAGTCACCACCGCAGGTGAACAGGCCATTCTTGCCCTGAACAAGCCGAAATCATGGTTTGGGGTGAGCGATGTCATCGTGATTCAGAAGGGACAACCGTCGCCACGCGAGGAACCGGCTGAATTTGTTGCACCGCTTTTTGCCAAAGGCGATCCGGGGAATGCCAAGCGCTTGGCCAAGCGTTACGCAGGGACGCTGCGACAGAGCATCCGGGCCTGGCAGCGCGATAAAATGACTGATGAGCAGGCAAATTTTCTTGGCTACTTTGTGCGCGAAGGGTTGTTGCCAAACACGCTCGACGAGTCACCGAATGTCGCTGAGTTGGTGAAGGAATATCGCCGACTCGAGGCCGAGGTGCCAGTGCCACAGCGTGCGCCAGGAGTCATTGAGGCCGAAGCCCAGGATCGGCCGCTTTTCGTTCGCGGCAATCACAAGCAGCCGGCTCAAACCGTGCCGCGCCGATTCCTCGAGGCGATCAATGCCAAGCCATTTGCGACCAAGAACTCCGGTCGACTGGAATTGGCGGAGGCGATGTTGCATGCGGACAACCCACTGACCGCGCGCGTGATCGTGAACCGTGTTTGGCATCACGTGTTTGGCCGCGGCCTCGTCGCCACGCCCGACAACTTCGGCAAGCTGGGCGAGACACCGTC
The DNA here is from genome assembly GCA_018674955.1 of Verrucomicrobiota bacterium. Lineage (GTDB taxonomy): Bacteria > Verrucomicrobiota > Verrucomicrobiia > Limisphaerales > UBA1096 > UBA1096. The sequence continues at coordinate 13,994 of JABGZB010000257.1, forward strand.
GCATCCTGAACTGCTCGACTACTTGGCTAAGCGATTCGTTGCCGAAGCATGGTCGATCAAAAAGTTAATTCGCGAAATCGCGCTCACGCGAACGTTCCAATTGGCGGCCACACCGACGGCCAAGGCGCGCGCGATGGATCCGGACAATCGCCTGTTGACTAGCGCTCATGTTCGCCGGTTGGAAGCAGAGGCGATTCGTGATGCCATGCTGCAGGTAAGTGGTTCGTTGAATCGCAGACCACTTGGCGGCTCGGATAATTCCGACAGCAATCGCCGCAGTCTTTACGTTCGCATTATTCGAAACCGGCTTGATCCATTCCTGACGGTCATGGATGCGCCGGTGCCCACCAGCACGAAAGGTCGCCGCGATGTGACCAATGTCCCGGCGCAGTCGCTTACGATGATGAACGATCCATTTATCGTCTCGCTGGCTGAACGCTTGGCCAGGCGGGTGCGGGACGATGAGAGTTTGAAAACCGTCGAGGCACAGATCGCGCAAATGTTTCAACTGGCTTTGAACCGCCAAGCGGCCGTGGATGAGTTGGCCGGGGCCAAGGCGTTCATTGGAGATGCGACGGAGCGGCAGAAGTCTGTGCAGTCTCAACTTACGGCGTTGCAACGCCAAATCGCCAATTCCAAGGCCGAGGTGACTGCCATCCGCGAACCGGTGCGCGAGCAACTCTTGGCCAAGCGCAAAAAAGACGGCCAACCCGCGGTGGGTGGGCCGGAGCCGATTGCCGCTTGGGATTTTGGCAAGGGTACCGAAGATCAACTCGGCCAATTGAATTTGTCGCTGGTCGGCGGTGCCGAGGTCGTCGATGGCGCCTTGTTGTTGGACGGAAAGAGGGCGTTCGCCCGAAGCACGCCATTGGCCAAATCGCTCCGCGCAAAGACACTCGAGGCCTGGGTGCAGTTGAGCAGTCTTGACCAGCGTGGGGGGGGAGTGGTGTCGGTGCAGACGCGGAACGGCCACACCTTCGACGCCATCGTTTTCGGCGAGCGCAGTTCGAAACGGTGGATGGCTGGAAGCGATAATCATCGGCGCACTGACGGTTTCAATGGGCCAAAAGAAAACGAAGCCAAGTCGGGCCCGGTTTGCATCGCCATTGTGTATCACGATGATGGTAAGATCACTGGATATCGCAATGGCAAGCCGCATGGGCGGACCTACAGAAAGGCCGCTTTGCAATCGTTCAAGGCTGGCGACAGCGAGGTGGTGCTTGGATTGCGTCACGGGAAAAGTGGTGAAGGTGGTCGACTACTTGCCGGGCGGATTTTCAAGGCGAGATTATATGACCGCGCACTGGATTCAGTTGGCATAATGGCTTCCTATCAGGGCAATGCCGACTTCATCTCCGATGAACAGTTATTCGCTGCCATGGGCGAAGAACAGCGAGAGAAACTTGCCGATTTAGAATTGGGAATCCGCCTATTGAATCAAGATTTGGCAGTTTTGGAGAAAACTGGGGCTACCGTACAGGACCCTTGGCGCGATCTGGCCCAGGCCATGTTTAACCTCAAGGAGTTTATCTATTTGCAGTAAGCAGAGAGGATTTTAAATGATAAAAAAACGAGATGTTTTAACGCGTCGTGAGATGCTCGCGCAATGCTCCACCGGTTTTGGAATGTTGGCGTTGCAGGGGTTGATGGCCAATTCGTCTTTTGCCGGTACCGCACGTCGATCCCATTTTAAGCCACGCGCCAAGCATGTTATCCTCTGTTACATGTCGGGTGGGGTTTCGCAGGTGGACTCGTTCGATCCGAAGCCGAAGTTGCGCGAGCTACACGGCAAACCGATGCCAGTGAAGATTGAGCGCACACAGTTCAACAATAATGGAAACGTGATGGCCTCGCCGTTCGAGTTCAAGCGATACGGACAGAGTGGCACCCCGGTGAGCAGCATGTTTCCGCATGTCGCGGAATCTGTCGATGAACTGGCTGTTATTCGGTCCATGACCAGCAAGGTGAACGAGCACGCGCAGGGCAACTATGCGTTCCACACTGGCTTTCCGTTCATGGGGCATCCATCGGCGGGCGCCTGGGTGTCTTACGGCCTGGGCACGGAAAACCAGAATATGCCCGGCTTCGTGGTGTTGCAGGCCGGCGGAGCGGCGGTGCCGCACGGTGGCGTAGGGCTGTACAGCAATGGCTATTTGCCGGCACAGAACCAAGCCTCGATTATTATCGGCGACAAGGCACCGGCGGTGCGCAACATCCAGCCGCGCGAGGCCGATGCCACGCAGCGGTCGCGACTGGATTTTGTGAAGGGGATGGATGCGGATTTTGTGAAACGCATCGGCGGCAACAATGACGTGGAGGCGGCAGTGCGCAATTACGAGACCGCATACCGCATGCAGGCGTCCGTGCCGGAGTTGTGCGACTTGAGCGGCGAGACTGCGGCCACCAAGAAAATGTACGGTATGGATTCGCCTAACGGCGTGACAGCGGCCTACGGGCATCAGGCGTTGCTCGCACGGCGGTTGGTGGAGCGTGGGGTGCGGTTCGTGGAACTTAGTTGTTTGCCGGAGAAGATGGGTGGAGGCCAGGCCCCAAACCCGTGGGACCAGCACGGGAATCTCAAGGGAGGTCACGAGAACATGTCATTGCAGGTCGATCAACCCATCGGTGGTTTACTCAAGGACTTAAAAACACGGGGTTTGCTTGATGATACACTGGTGATCTGGGCCGGCGAGTTCGGTCGCACGCCGTTCTCGCAGGGTAGCAATGGCCGCGACCACAACCCATACGGCTATAGCGTTTGGCTGGCTGGCGGCGGCGTGAAGGGCGGGACGGTTTACGGCGCGACCGACGAGCTCGGTTATCACGTCACGGAGAACAAGTGCGACATCTACGACCTGTGGGCGACGGTGCTGCACCTGATGGGATTAGACCACGAAGAGTTGACCTACCGCCACGGCGGCCGCGACCTGCGACTCACCGACGTTCACGGTCGGGTCATTCAGGACGTGATTGCGTGATTAACTGTTCGCTCAGGTAAAGAAAACTCCTATCGTTTAGGCGAGCAAGCCTTTCAAAGGTCCAGTACTATCAGCAAATCGCTCCATACCTGTACCCATTAACTGAGCTTGGGAGAGCCACAAATTGGCCAGTGGTGTTTTTTCAGGACAATTAAGGATGCGGCCTGTCTTGATTCTGCCGTTAGCAGAACCTCCCACAATAATTGGAAGCTCATCCATTGTGTGGTCTTTTCCATCTCCCAATCCTGAACCCAAAGTAATCATGGAGTGATCTAAAAGGGTACCTTCACCCTCCTTGATCGCATCCAACTGTTCCAACACTTCGGCAAACAGCTCCACATAAAACCGGTCAACTTGCGCAAGAATCTTCTTTATGTCTTCTCTACCTTGCGAATGGGTGAGTCCATGATGTGATTTCGTAAAATTCAATTCATGAAATCGCTGCGGCGTTCCCCACCTTTCAGGTGCGAGCATGAACGTGGCAACATGTGTGAGTTCTCCTTGAAATGCCAGCACAAGCAATTTACCCATCATCCTTATGTACTCTCCACGCGTCATGGGCGTTTCATCCGGTTCTTTCATATCCGCCCTCTCATGCGTGGCGTAGTACCTACTTAGCTTCTGAATCTGTTTTTCGATTTCCCTAACGGAAGTGAAGTACTCATCCAACTTATCTTTGTCATGACTACTCAAATTCTTTTCAAAATTGGCAGCATCCTTCAAAATCAAGTCCGTAATATCCTTGTCGGATTTTCCAGTCTTAAACAGACGCTGATAGACCTGCCGCGGATCTTTCATCGACGTCGCTACATGCTCCGGCCCGTACCATGAGATGTTGTCCAAATAGATCGATTCTTTGAGATCTTTAAACGTATTGCAATTCAGCTCCAAGGATCGAATGGGTGTACGCTGACTTACCTTATCTGCAATCAGATGGTCCAAGGTCCTGTCCATCGGATAAGGCGATTTGAGCTCACCATGAGGATTGGCGGAGGACAGGTAACATGAACTGCATTGATTGTGTACATCGATACCTCTCACGTTAACCCGGGACAAGCCCGTGATCAGCGTGACTTTTCCTCCCACGTTCTTTAGCGGACTCAAAGTGGGCATCGCCAAAAAATCTTGGTTACCCTCCCCAGGGAAAAAATGATCTCTCACAAAACCCATCGGTGAATAAAACGAAGCAAAACGCAGGGAAGGCTCCTTTAATTTCTTTGTTGCTGCCTCCTCTGCATACATCTCCAACCAAGGAAGAGCCATCATGCTGCCCCCCGTACCTAACAAGAACTTGCGTCTATCAATATGTTTCATCGTTTTATCTTTTGGTTAAATATTGGGTGAATCACCGTATGTTTGATAATGTCTCTCAATTTGTAATTATCCTTCTCGCTCGCTTTCGCAATTTCATCTACCGCAATTCGGTCTACTACGGTCAGCTCTCGCCCCAAGGCATAGGAAAGCAAATGCTTGGTGAAGGCCTTGGCAAACAAGTCCTTTTCAGCGAGCACGGCATCCTTAAATCCGACAACGTCTTTGAAAGCATGTTTACCGAACAATAAACCACTGGCGTCAACCTTTAAGCCGGTTCGATACTTGTCTCGCCAGCGGCCCAGTAGATCGTAATTTTCCAATGCAAACCCCAATGGGTCAATTTTTTTATGGCAGCCGGCGCATCGGGAGTCTTCACTGTGTTGATTTAGCTTTTGCCTTACGGTCAGACCTTCTTTTTGAAGTGTGCTATCGTCCGCTTTTAAGTCGGGCACATCGTCAGGCGGAGGCTCGGGGGGGTCATTGAAAATGACCGAAGAGACCCAAGACCCTCGCGTGATGGGTAATGATCGAAACGGCCCCGATGTCATCACCATCACTGCCCCTGTTGTAATCACGCCACCGAATCTTCTGTCTTTTAGTGGCGTCCGAGTGAACTCAATATCGCGGAGGTTGACGTTGATGCTATAGGTGGCAGCTCTGCCTTGGTACCATTCTTCCAGCAAGTGACTACGGTAGGTGAAGTCGGAATCTACCAATTCCATAATTGGCCTGTTCTCAATGAAAACTGTTTCAAAATTCAGAAGTGGTTCCAACATCATATGCATCCCTCTCTTGTACGATATTTTGTCGTCGCCACCGAAGTAGTAATTTCGATGTGTTTTAAAATCAGGTGATGCGGAAACCAAATTATTAATCTTTAGCCATTGAGGCGCAAAACTGTCGCAGAAGTTTTTCACGCGACGATCGTTGAGCATTCGGTCGACTTGCCCTTCTAGGACCTCTGGATCTTGAAGTTCCCCTTTCCCCGCCAATACCAATAATCCATCATCAGGGATCGAGCTCCACAAGAAAAAGGACAGACGGGTCGCCAAATTAAATGAGGCATGATTCGGCGAGGCATCACTTGCCTTGTTGTGAACCATAATAAATCGGGGAGAAGCCAACGCGCCTGATACGACATCTTTCATACTCTTGGTGAAATCACCGCTTTCCTTATATTGCTTATCAAAATACTCCGTGTACAACTTTAGGGTTTTTGCGTCAGCTGGAGATCTGAATGCCCTGAGAAGGAGTTTTCGAATGCGTTCATGCGCTATTATTTCAATCGGCTGCTTCAGTTCCGGTTTGACATCATCATTCCGCTTCCAGCTACCTACCATTTCCTCTTTGGCGACATCTTGTTTACCATCCGCGATTTCCTCAATCTGGAGCTTGCTCAACCCAGTTCGAAACAAGCGAACGTCATTAAGATCTCCGTGGAAAGGTTCGTTCTGATACGAGCCGATCTGCATCGTCTCCTTACTCTCGGTGTAGAGCTTGCCCACAATCGCCTTGCGACCGACCTGCTTGCCATCCACGTAGAGACTCATTTGCTTGCCATCAAAGGTGCCGGCAACGTGATGCCACTTGCCATCTCCAAGGGCATTTGGTTTCACTGGGGCGCCGAATTCCACATAGCGGCCTTCGATGCCCGCACCCATCCAAATCCCCCAGGTTCCACCCGTGCCGCCAATGGCCAACAACTGGCGCCTCCACGAATCCTCACGGCGAACAATGGTCTGCCACTTTTCGGTTACTTTGGATGGTCGGATCCAGGCGCTAAGAGTCAGTCCCGTGCTACGCGTCGCGGCAGATTTATCTGCGGTAATGGAGCCAAATCCCGTAGTCGATGGCTTCTGTGATGGATCCTGAAATAGATCATTCCAGGTCTGACAGTTTTTATCGAAATTCTCTGCATTCACAACCGATCGGCTGAGCTCCAAGAAGGACTCCATGAGCGTTGGCGTCAAACTTAGATAATCCCCGCGATTGTTGAACCCGTTTTCTGCGGGAGGATCTTTCGGAAAAGCCATCACGCCCAGCAACCGATTCTCCAACAACTGCTGCAGCCCCATGATTCGGTTACCCACTCTTGCAACTTTGGGCATCTTGCCTGTTTCGGGTCTGAAATAATTATTGTGGTCTCGAATGATGCGGTCGTTGATCGAGTAAACCCACGACTTAAGATCGAACAAGTCTCTTACCGCATTGCCATATTCAAAACGGTTCATCCGCCGAAGGCGTAGCGGGACTACAAGCTTACTATGTGCCATGGCATTCTTAAATGCTTTCTCCAGCTCCAATAGCATGAGTTTGCGTTGATCGCCGCTGGGCTGTTTCTCCTCTTCGGGAGGCATTTCGTTTTTCCCCAATGCCTCGATCATCTTTTCAATGAGTTCTGGATTCTTCTCGAGATCCGCCCATGATCCGTAGTCGGTCAGTTTGACCTTGCCCTTGTTTTTTTTGCGCCCATGGCAGTCGTAGCAATATTCTTGGAGAATGGGCCCAATACCCTTACCAAAGTCATCCGCTCTTGCAGAAGGATCTTGAGCTTTGACCGGAGACGAGCATGCCAAAGCTGCGAATAAAATGACCGGTTTCACTGGGAGCAAAGTACAAAAAAATAGATAACTAATGCGAACCTTTTACAACGACGTAGACGAAAAGCTTGAAGCGGTTTTGAAGAACCAGTGGGTCTGATGTGGGTGATTTTCTTTCTTTCTTGTGTTTCGAAGGTGTTTCGGAAATTGGGGAAGTGCCTAAAACCATAGAAAAAGTGGAGCGGGTGAAGGGAATCGAACGCTCTGCATACTCTAAACTACAATGGATAACAGTCTGAGACGGTGCAAATCCCACTGTCCCTCCCTTTTCTCAATGAATCTCGTAGAGTTTCAGTGAGGGGATTAGTGAGTATTTCATTTCCCTTCAGTTTTCTTCAGTTTGAAGTCAGTCTTTGGTGAGTCCACTGGCCGTCGTCAAGGCTCAACTCATGTATGTGACCATTGCTTCCCTCGTAAAGGTAGTAACGCGTGCCAGTTTTGCCATCAACCCAGCCGATGGGATCGCCCTTGGCCTTCGGTGCTTCGGCGAGTTTTGATGCCCGAGTCATGGCCCATATCTCGCCCCGGTGCACACTCTCACGAATGCCACCCTCCGTGCCACGGAATGCCAGGTAGTGCATGCTGTTCTCTGCGTTGCTGAACAGCGTGAACTGCCCTTCCAGTTGGTCGGTTGTTTGGTCGATCGAGAACTGGTTCTTGAACCGTTGACCGATCTCTTTTGCGTACACCAACGTGTTGCGTTTGCCCTGATAGGTGCGGTAGCCCGGGACGCGCCGGCGTTCGTTCCAGTCAAAGATAAACGGCGGCCGCCTTGGCCAAGCGCGAGCGGCGAGAAAAACGGCCTCCCGTCTGCCGTTCACCGTAAGGCCAAGCGGTTGGCCAAGCGCGGGCAGTCGATGCACGCCGTCGGTTCGCCAGGATCGCTGGTCCGGCGTGGCCGTGTTCAGGTCGAGCGACTGTTCATACGGCACGCCAAACATCGAGAGGTACATCACATGCAACGTTGAACCGTCCAGCGAAGCCACCGCGCCGCCTTCGGCCCGGGGCATGGCCGGTAGCGGAAAGTGCCGCCATTGGCCGTCTAGCCACAGTTCATGGATTTCACCAAGTTCATCGACATAGACCACGTGCGGAATACCGTTTGCGACCACCACCGAGGGGTCGGCCGCCGCCTTCGACAGGCCAAGCTGCCCGGTCAGGTTTTGCCGGTTCCACTTGCCTTCCGCCCCGGCGTTCGACGCGCTGGAGTGCTCGTAAATGTGCCCGTCCGTCCCGCGGTAGACGAGTCGGCGTTCGTCCCCGGCAAGGGCGTACAGCGCCGGGCGACCCGCAGCTGGCGGAGAGAGGGGAAGTGTTGAAGCCGTCCAGTCGTCGCTGTCAGGAGCGGCAATGAGTTCACTCCATTCGCCATTAGCATCCCGATGGACAACGTGGCGATAGCCGGCCTCGTTTTGAAGTCGGGCTAGTCCGGGATTGGAAACCGGCTTGTTGCGGAATGCAAAGTAGTCGTTCGTCCACCTGTGGAAATTTTCTCCGGCGATTCGCCCGAACTCCTCGATCTCTTCAATCTTCCGGTGCCAGACCTTGATGTCATATTTACGTGCCCTATATTCGTGCGCGATCTCGTTTGCGATGGCATCCCTTAACTGCCGGGTTCGGCGCAGCACGTTCTCCTCCGACAACGCCCCGTCCAGATGTCGGCGGACCTCCGCCTGATAATACTCACGATACTCCGGGTTGCCGAGTAGCGCGATGAACATCTTTCGCTGTGTACTGAAGCCGTACGCGCCACCGCTGTCAATGAACGCGTAGGAGTCGTTGTCAGGCTTGTACGGGCCGCCGCGGAAGCCCCACTCGGAGTCCCAGCACATGAATCGCCATTTGCCGTCCGGTAGTCGGCGCGCCGCGTACCAGTTGTTATGAGGCCAATCATAGTTTTGTCCCCAAAGGTTCACGATCATGTAGGTTGTGAAGTCCTCGATATCGACGCGCTTTTTAAGCGCCTTGTAATTCTCCTTCTGTGAAATATCGGTTGAGCCAATGAAGCGGCCCAGTTCCTCCCACGCATCACGAGTGCCGCTAAGGATCGTGTTCCCGGTTTTTATGATGTCAAACTCCCCCTTGCCGATGTGCGACGCCAGGAAATCCTCGTCCATCCGTTCAACGAGGTTGTACACCCCGTAGTTCTTGCCGTTGACATAGAGCAGGCACCACGTCCCGTTTGATACCAGCCCTCCCATGTCCTTGTGAAGGTCTCGCATCAACTGGTCGCGAATGTAGGCGCCGCCGGGTGCGCGGTCATTGCCGTTGGCCCTTAGTATAAGCTTGTCGAAATCCTTTACGCCAGCCATGGGGATGATGTTGTACTTCAACTTGGGCGAGCCGTATACGTCCCTGAAATAGGCACGGTACGACTTCTTCGCCTTGAAATCGCCTCGGCGAGAAAAGCCACCGTGCAAGCGCAGGCCGAATCCGGTCGACACCTTTCGTTTGCCCTTCGTATTGAAAATTTCCATGTGCGAGGTGCGCTCGCTGCCGCGGCCGGTGGCACTGCTGCGCATGTGTACCTCGTAAAAATCCTCCGGCTTCATCGAGATCGACATCACCGGCAGCGTCGGTTGCCGCCCGACAATGTAGGTAGCCGGCTTGATCGCCCCAACGCGCTCCTCACCCACGAATGCCGCCGCACGAAACAGCCTCGTCTTGTCCAGTTGAATCGGCCCGTCCACCCGTTGACTCTTGGCAGTCGGCTCGCCTCCATCACGCGTGTAGCGGATGTCCACCGCTGTTGATGCCTCGGCGGTGATCCGCACCTCAACTCCGGACTCATGAACACCAGGTTTGGGCGAAAACTTCAGCTTCGGCTTGACCGGGTTGAGCTGTTGCGGGCCGGCGTTGAGCGCACCCGGGGTGGGCGTCAGGAAAAAGCCCCACTTGCGATCTCCGCGCGGCGCCCGGCCGTACGACTGGTCCGCAACCTGTTCTCCATAGCGAATGCTGTCCACGATCTGCCCATTCGGTTCGCTCAGATTCAACTCGCCGCCTTTTCTGGCCAGTCGAAAGCTTGCGTGCAGCGTGGTCGGCAGAAAACCCAACGCGGCCTTCAGACTCATGTCAGTGCTGCCCCGGCCGGAGTTCAGGCCCGCGATGGCCAGCACATTGTCGCCCTTGCGCAGCAACTCCACATGGGACGTGAGATCAAATCGATCCGCCGTGCCGGCCTCGCGCCCGGCCGTGGCTATGCTGTTCACGTGTAACGGGTCCCCGGGTGCGTTCGCTGCCGCGACACGGGCGCCATTCAGGTAGGCCACAAAGCCGTCATCAAAATCCACCTCCAGCACGAGCGACTGCGACATCGGCAATTCCTGCAGTTGGAATTTGTGCCGTAGCAAAATCAGCGAAGTGCCGACCGGCAGTTCGGTGGCGTCATCATCATCCCCGTAGCCGAAACCCGCTTGGCCAAGCGCAAACCGGCTGTCGTCAAACTCCATCCCGGACCAGCCATCGGCCACTTCGCCACGGCGCGACGGCACGAGGTATTTCCACTGCGCATTGTCCGGAACGAGGGTCAACTCAAACGGCAGCGTCGCCGTCGAGGTGCGCAATGCTTCGGGGGAAAGAGACACACGATCCACCCCGGACATCCAGACGACATGGTATCCGCCCGGTGCGATGGCAATGTTTGGCAGTTCCCACGCATTTGGCTCGGTTTCGCCGTTCGTCAGCCGAAACTTGGCCAAGCGCAATACCTCGCTGCCAGTGTTGTGAAGTTCCAACCAGTCGCTGCTGGCGCCCTCATCATCCAGTGCACCACCTCGGTTAGAGGCGAGCAGCTCGTTGATCCGCAGGGGATGCGTTGGAACCAGCGACTTGGTTTCAGCATGGGAAGAGAGCGCAAAAGTGAAAAACAGGAAAAGTGGGATTTTTGGGAGCATAAATCTGATTTGTGGACGGCCAACCTTACTGAATTCAGGCACTCCAGCAAGAGCAATCCTCCGCTTGGCCAAGTGACATCGCCACAGCAAGAAAAATTACTATGCAAATACGAGCTTTAAACCGTTCAGAATGAAGGGTGAAGAAGTGGAGCGTGTGAAGAAAATCGAACCCTCTCCCACCATATAAATCAATAGACGATCGTCTGAGTCACGGCATATCCCACTGTCTCTCCCTAGATCTCCCACTGTTTCTGTGGGTTAATCCACTGTTTAAATGACTAGCGTTGTGAGTAGGAGGTGTTTCATTTCAATTTTATTAGGCTGCTTCCTTGCGAGTGAAAACCCAGTTATCATCTCTCGTAAGATTTGGATTAAACTGATATCCCAATCCTTTGAATTCTTTCAATCCCTCAGGTTCACTTATGCGATGGCGAACAAGATAGTCTGACATAGCACCCCTAGCCTTTTTTGCAAAAAAACTGATGACCTTGAAATCGCCTTTTTTATGGTCTTTAAAAATCGGTGTTATCACACGCCCTTGCAAGGCGCTCTTGTCAACGGCATTATAATATTCGTTTGAAGCCAGGTTTACTAAAATTTGAATCCCTGAATTTTTGATGGCGTCGTTGAGCGCATTCGTTAGGAACGAACCCCAAAAGTCGTATAAATTTTTGCCTTGCGCCGTAGCTAGTTTAGTCCCCATTTCAAGCCGATACGGTTGGATTAGATCCAAAGGACGCAAAAGACCATAAAGCCCAGACAGAATCCGAAGATGCTTCTGAGCATAAGAAAAATCTTTCTTGTTGTACTTCTCAAAAGTAAATCCGGTATAAACATCACCCTTAAATGCCATTATCGCCTGTTTCGCATTGGATGTAGTGAACGGCAGGCTCCAATCCTGGTAGCGTTGCTTATTCAGAGCTGCCAACTTAGAACTAATCGACATCAGTGAACACAGTTTGCTCTCTGATAATGTGCGAAGCTTGTTGATAAGGTTTTGGGAATGATCAAGAAATTCCGGGCACGAACTGGAGTTCGTTAATGACGGTGTCTCAAAATCAAGTGTTTTAGCGGGAGAAATAACAGCAAGCATGGGGAAGAGTATCGATAATCACAATTTAAAGCTCAAGCTTTAAGGGTAAGATGCCGTCAGGTCTCAGATGAATATCATTGAGTTCGCTGTGAGAATCAGAATCCCACTACTGTCTCTCCCTTATTCTCAATGAATCTCACACTGTTTCAGTGAGTGGGGCAGGCTACTAAAACTAACCGAAAAAAATTAATCAGGTTGGTAACCTTGCCAAATCCGGATCAAGGTATCTGCAAGAGTCTGCTCATAAACCCGTCGGTCGCAATGGCCGGAAGAACGGCTAAATATAAAACGATAATTATACCCTTTTGTTTTAAGCGTTGCTGCCGTGCGCTTGTTGGCCATCACCCAATTATGATGGGAGAATTCCGAACTTTTTGCGCCATTGTCGTTTTCAGATACATGGGTAAAAATGCGCAGTGGTTTTCTAACACTGTTTTTAATCAACTTTTTTCCAGAGTGGTACTCCCTTGCCCCGAGTTGATATATTGATTCCTCTGGTGCATCATCATATTTTGTTCTTCAGGCACATCCCTCCAACAGGACCAATGCGATTGTTGTGAGTAGGAGGTGTTTCATAATTGCTAAAGAAAGAGGTCGCCAGTTAACACCGCAATAGCTAGACCAATCCAAAAGAGAATGACAGTTGCCTTCATGATAACCTTCTTGTTTCTGTATGCCACGAGTTTTGAAACCGTTATTATTAGGATTTGTTTAATTTCCTTTCAACTTTCAATTCTTTACCTGTCTTGCTGTCGTGTTTGCGAAGAAGGGCGGATGACGACCGCGGCATTCGTGAATAGCACACTTGTGGTTCCAATTAACTATCGCATTTCTAGATTTGTTGATTCTTGGATTTGAATGGAATGCCGTGTTGTTTTGAAATGAGATTGGCAGCAATACGCCCGGATTCGTAGATCGTTGGGAGTCCGCTTCCCGGATGAGTACCACCACCGACAAGATAGCAGTTATCTAGTTCTTCAAACTTGTTACGCGGCCTAAAATAAAGCATTTGCATAAATGAATGTGCGAGGTTGAAAGTGGCTCCGAATTGAATATTCATATCCTGCCATGTTTGGGGTGTGAATATGATTTCTTCACGAATGTGATCTTCAAGGTCCGACATTTCAGCA
>JABGZB010000258.1 GCA_018674955.1 Verrucomicrobiota bacterium
GCTGATGCTGAGCCTCGCGCTCCCCGCCGGCCATCACTTCACCGAGGACGCCGGCAGCCGCTGGCAGGTCATCGCTAGTGACAACTCGCCGGTGGTTATCGCCGAAGCCAAGGCCGCCGGTGCACTGAAGGAGAACGCCACGATCCGCATTCCGGTGACGCTGAAAGACGGGGCCGAGGGTGGCATCGTGCGCGTCGAGGCAATCGCCTACTTCTGCGAAGACGATGGGCCGTGTCAGATTTCCGGCGTGCTGTTCGAGGTGCCGGTCGCACTTGGCCAAGAGCCGGGGAAACCGGTCGGGATCAAGCACACCTTCAGCAATCAAACAGCCGAGTTTGGCCGCCCGGTTGGCGAAACGCCATAATTCGGTGTTTTTTATTTGAAAATATATTATAAATACATTATATTTTCAGAAGCAGTTAAAACCACCAAATGAAACCGGAACTTAAACCAAACAACCTCGCGCCGCTTTTTTGCGCGGCGCTCCTGATCTTCGGCTGCTCTAAGTCGAACCACGCAGCCGACAACACGCCGAAAGGCCCGCCCGCAGCGGTCAAAACCAGTTTCGAGGCAGTCGCCGCGCGGCTCGATCCCAACGGCCATCTTTACGCCTACGTGAACACCGTGCAGGCGCTGGCAATGCTGGACGAGACCCTCGAAAGCCTTATCTCAATGGCCAAGAACGGTACCGAGGCTGTTGGTGGAGGCCTTATGGACAACCCGTTTGTGGCGCCGATCGTCGAGGGCGTGCTGGGTGTCGTCGAGCCTGCCTTCAGGAAGAGTGGCGTCGGCGAAATCAGCGGCGTCGGCATGAGCAGCCTCGCGATTGAGGAAAACCTCTGGCACAGCAAGATGTTCGTGCACCATCAACCGAGCAAGGGCAGTGGCCTGATCTGGGACATGTTCGGCGAGCAACCGCACACGTTCGATGTGCTCTCGCTGGCACCGGACAACACGGCAGCCCTGGCACACAGTGACCTGAACGTGAAACGCGTCATTGACTGGGCGGACGCTGTGTTTGGGGAGATGCTCGGTGGCGAATCAATCATGGCCAATGCGCCGCCGCAAGTGCAGGACATCCTCGACTCATTCGGCAACGAGGCCGGGTTCCTGATGACGCTGGACAGTGAAAACAAGATGACCCTGCCCGGCTTCATGTTCGACCGGGAGGAGGATCTCGAGTTGGACGGTGTCGCGTTTGCGCTGCTTTTGCGCGTCAACGACGACACGTTGATGGAGATGCTCGGCGAGGCAATGGGCGGCGGGGTTGGCGCTCCGGAGGGAACCAAGGTCGGTGGTGTCACCATTCACTCCATTCCCCTGCCAATCCCGCTGCCGATCAAGATGGATCTCTCGCCCTGTTACTTCCAGGTCGGCAACTACATGGTGTTGTCATCGGCGGAGAGCTTGGCCAAGCGCATGGCCGAAGCGCACGGTGGTAAGGGACGGCTAGTGGACGACGCCGGTTTCAAGGCATTGGCCAAGGGACTGAGTCTCAAGGCGAACGGCATTTACTACGCCGATCCACAGGCCACCGAATGGGGCCTCGAGATAAACGAGCTGGGCCTGAACAAACTGGACGGCGCCTTGGCCAAGGTTTACGAGATTTATAAGAAAAGCATGCAGCAAGGGGTCGGCATGGTCTCGCTCTTCAAGGTGCAGGAGGACGGGCTGCTGATCGAGGGCAATTCGACCGTCAACCCGTACGGCGGCAATATCGTGCACTCGATCGCCGGAGTGGGCGTCGCCGTGGCCTCGTCGCTCAACGACCTGCAGCAGTCCGGCCTGTTTGAGGATCTCGGTGGATTCGGCGGTCCACCGGGCTTTGACGGTGAACCCGATTTTGATTTGCCTGATATGCCTCCCAACCTGCCAAGAGTTGACCCGCCACAATTACCGGGCGGGGATATAACCGTCACCATGCGGGTTAACCCGACCTCGGCGGATTCGGCCGGGCACACTAGGACGGAAACCGGCGTGGGCGATCTTTCCGATTTGTACTTCTTTTCATCCGGCGCTTTTTCCTTTGACGAGATTCGGATCGGCAAAACCTACGACTCAGTGGTCCCCAACGATTCGATCGAGTTAGAAGACCTCATTTTCTATGAAGGATTCGATTACGAACACGGCAGCGCGCTCACCGAACAGGGTGGATGGTATCAGGGCGGCAGAATCTCCCGGCGCTCCGACAACTACACCATTCGAAAAGGTTCCCTGAATTATCCCCGGTTGTCAACGACGGGAAACCACGGGTACGCGGCCTCCTCTGAGACCATGTCCGGCGTTGCCCGGAACATCCCGCCCGAACTGCTGGAGAATAATGGCGGCAAAATCTTTGCCAGTTTTCTGATGCAACCGGAGGGCGTGTTGCACGAGGGAATCTACGAGGGGTATTTCATACTGTGCCTGGAGACTGATCAAGGGAAGGAAATTGGTTTTGGGAAAAGCGGAGAAGGCGGGGATTTAACAAAATCAAACTACGTAAGCGAATTGCGGGGAGGCAAAAAACAAATCGACTCCGGTGTCCCATGCGAAATCGAAAAGACAGCTCTGATTGTCCTTGAAATAAGCGCAAACAAATCAGCCCTTACTGAATCTGCGCAAATAGCAAAAGCCGAGTCACAAAACCTAAGTGGCAAATGGCTTGGGAAAGGATACAAATGCTGGGGAAACCTAGATGAGGACGGTCAACCATTGATATTGGATGAGATAATTTTAGTTTCACAAGATGGAGATAAAGTGGTCGCTACAAAAATTACCGGAGATGAATGCGTCAAAGCAGGTGAAAAGACATGGGAGGGAAAAATATCTGGCGATTGGATTGAGGGTGTAGCTTATGGCAGATCTCAAATTTCACCGAAGCTAAATGCTTACAAAACTCGGATCAAAATAAAGAGTAATAACTTACTTTATTTGGATACTTTTGGGCTAGATGCTGCAATAGAATTTGAAAGAATCGAAGATGATGTTGAATTGGATTTGAAGAATGCAATCGTGGGTTTTTATCAGAAATACGAAATCGACGAAGCAGACCGGCTGACCAAGGATCAGATCCTGCAAATCGCCCAGGGCAAAGACGACCGCAGCAACATTCCGGAGGAGTTCAGCGTATTTCACATCAAGGACAAGGAACTCACCGCAAACCTTACCTTCTCCTCACCGGAGGGGGAAAACCCATGGAAGATGCCGGAACATCATGGTATCCACAAATTTGTCGATGGGAAGTATTACATATGGGATAAAAATGTCCCAGAAGAGCAAGGAGCGTTTGACCGAGTGCTTACCGTCATCGCCCTCAGTAAAAACAAAACATATTTTGTGGCTCACGAAATAGTTAAAAGTGAATTGCGGTCACTTGGTATCGGGAAAGTTACAGGAAAAAGTCAGGTCGAATGGACTGGGAGTGCTGTGTTGGAGGAACCAAAACAAGGATCATTGATCATGGATTTCAAAACCACCGAACAGTGTAGCGACAACAAAAACACAATGAGCGTTATGTCGTATATCAACGGTGAACCATGGTTCAGGATCGAGGGCACCATCACGAAAAAATAATCCATCATTCCGAACTGAAAAGAACTGATTTTATGAAAACAAAAAACACGATACTGACGACAATCGCGGCTGCGGCATTGGTGGCTCTGATCGGTTGCGGCGACACACCCGGCGACGGTGACAGCAGCTCCACGCCGGCCGGGCCGTCTGCGGTGAAAAACAGCTTTGCCGAGGTGTCGACCAAGCTCGACCCCAACGGCAGCCTGTACCTGTATTACAGCACCGAGGACGTCATCGAGACGGTGGAGAAATACACCGATGCCCTCACAAACTTTGCCATGGAAACTGCCAACTCGGGCGTTGCCGGCTTCCGCCCCGGCCCGCAGGAGGAGGCGATGATCGACGCCGGTACCAAAGTGGGCAAAGCGTTCTACGACCAACTCGGCATCAACGAGATCAGCGGTGTCGGAATGAGCAGTTTTGAGTTCGAAAAAGGACTGCACCGCAACAAGATGGTGATGCATCATTACCCCGACAAGTCCACCGGCAAACTGTGGTCGCTCTTTGGCTCGGAGTCGCACCAGATCGGCATGCTCAAGATGCTCCCGGCCAACACCGCGCTGGCACTCTCAAATGAATTCAATGCCAAGGGTCTTATGGAATGGCTACCGGAACTGGCCAAGGCCTCCGGCGACGAGGCGATCGAGGCTCAATTTGACCAGGCAATGCAGATGGCTGACATGATGATTGGCCTGCGCGACCTCGCTGGATCGTTCGGCAACCAGGTAGGCTTGTTCGTTACGCTCGACGCAGAAAACGCCATTCCCTTGCCACCCGAAATCGGTGGTGAAATACCGACCCCGGGCCTGGGATTGGTCATGAAGGTGAAGGATGACAAAATCGCTAACATGGTTCTTATAGCACTTAAAACTTCCCCAATCCCGTTCGAGAAACAATCCATTGGGGGCATTGAGGCGCATGTCCTAACAGAACCGGCACCAACACCCTTCCCTCTTGCTCCTGCGCTATTCAAGCTGGACGATTATATCGTTGCGGCCAGCAACACGGAACTGGCCGCCAAAATTATTGCTTCACATAAGGGAGACGAAGGCGGCCTCACCAGCACGGAAGAGTTCCAGCGCTTGGCCAAGGGGCTCGATCTCAAGGGCAACCATTTCTTTTTTGCCAGCGAACAGATTGGCAAGACCATCGCTCCAATCATCGAGGCGGCCATGGAGGCGAACCCACTGCCGAATGGCTTTCCAAATTTCGACTTGGAGAACGCCTCCAATATGCAAATGCTTGGCATGATTCGGGTGGAACAGGATGGATTTGTTGTTGAAAACCATTCAAGTAGTGGTCTCGTTGAATCCTTAGCCATGCAGGCTGGCGTGGTGCCGATAGCCGTCGGTGTCGGCATGCTCCTCCCCGCCCTGGCCAATGCCAAGGCCAAAGCTCAAGGGATTTCATGCATGAACAACATGAAGCAAATCGCCCTAGCGCTTCGTTTCTTCGCTGATGATCACGATGGGAAGCTGCCATGGCAGGTCAGCGAGAATGACGGCGGTTCGATGGAGTTCATTAAACCCCATTCCGCCAAAAACGCCCTGTTGGATGCCCAGGGAAAACCAATCTTCGACGAAAATTCATGGAGACACTTTCTCGCGATATATAAGTACATTCAAGCTGGATCGGTATTCATCTGCCCGACATTGGGCAAAACGAGGTCAGGCACATGGAACCCATCCAGTAGTGATGATGTAAGTTACTGGTTGATGACCGATAAAAAGGCAAATCTACATAACGTTAAAAGACCTGCCAGTTCGATCATTCTGATTTGCCCTCACCATCAGGACGCATTTGGGGCCGCCTTTGCAGATGGACATTGTGAAATCATGAAGTGGCCCCGAACCGTCGAACGATTCGCCGAGCAGGAACCACCCATCGAATTACCGAGATTCCCGCCACCAAACCTGTAGCAGTTTCAGAAGCATCTTTGATATGCTTTTTTGTGGGCAACCCAGTTTACAAAGTGCAAAGAGCATTTCGTGTGATACGAAAGCCTCTTTGTGTAGCGTGAGATTCCGTTTGCGCAGTGCGACAGGCCCCTTGTTCAATAAAAAACCGTTGGCGAAGTGCGAGGCTTTGCCTATGCTGCGGCGCACACCGTTTTTTGAGGGTGGCCCGCCTGCCTTCCGGTCTTTTTTAACCAGCAAAACAATACCAACATCATGTCACAAAAAGTAGGATTTGTCGGAGTCGGCCGCATGGGCGCCAATATGGCCCGCCGACTGAAGGATTGCGGATACGACGTCTCCGCCGTGTACGATATTCGCAGCGAAGCCGCCGCCGAACTGGCCACCGAACTCGGCACCACCGCCGCCACGACACTGGCGCAGGTGACCGAGTTGTCGGACGTCATTATCACCGTCGTGATCGACGACGACTCGATGCGCACCATTTTCGCCGGCGAGGGCGACAGTCTCCTCACCGGCGCGGAGAGACGCGTGTTCATCAACTGCGCAACAATCAGCCCGGCGGTACACGTGGCGACCGAGGCCGCCACCAAGGCCGCCGGTGCGGAGTCGCTCGAGGGCTGCATGGCCTCCAGCATCACCCAGGCGCGCGACGGCACGCTGTATCTGATGCTCGGCGGTGACAAGGCCACCTACGACAAAGTCGAGGAATTGCTCGGGAAACTCTCGACCAACAAACGCTACGTCGGCACCGCCGGCAAGGCCGCCCAAGTGAAGGCACTGGTCAACATGGTGATGAACATCAACACCGCCGGCTTGGCCGAGGGGTTGGGCTTGGCCGACGCGCTTGGCCTCGACCTGAACATGGTGATGGAGATTTTCTCGCAGACCGGCGCCAACTCCCGCGTGCTCGAGACCGACGGCGAGGACATGCGCGACCGCGACCACGAATGCTACTTCTCCGGTGCGCACGCCGCGAAGGATTCCGGCATCGCGCTGGCGCTTGGCCAAGCGGAAGGGCTCGACCTCCCAATGGCCGACGCGTCCAAGGGGCAGTTCGACAAAATGATCGAGAAAGGCATCGGCGAACTGGACAAATCCGGCGTGGCCGAGCTGACCTTCAAAGGCCGTACCGCCTAAACCGTAAAAAACTTTTTTCGCTTGCTTCGGCGGCTGGGATTTGCTCTTTTCCACGGCCTTTGCCCGGCTGAAGCCACTGGGAAGGCACTTCCGCCGGGCGCGCGCAAGGATGGATAAACTACAACTCAACGGTAACGGAAAAGGACGCTATTCGGCCAAGTCGATGGCCAAGCCGATCAATTTCCTGTGCATCGCACCGGAGGCGCAGGAAGTGTGCGTGATAGGGGATTTCAATGAGTGGAACGGCAATTCGCACGCGATGAACCGGCAGTTTGACGGCTCGTGGAGCACGCAAATCGACCTTCCCCACGGGCATCACCGCTACCAATTCCTCATCGACGGCAAACCCTCTCTCGACCCCAGCGCTAACGGCGTAGTGCGCAACGAGCAGAACCAGCGCGTGTCGCTCATCGCTGTCAGTTAAACCCCAATTTCAACCAAAAAAAGGCGGCTCTCTGGTCGCCTTTTTCGTGTCAAAATTTATTGAAGGGTGGGATCAATTGTTCTCCGGATCCGGCGGCGGGGGCTGCTCCTTAAGTCCGACCGACTCGGCGATATCATTGAACTCCGTTCGCTCCACCGTGTTCAGGCACTTGCCTCGCTCGGTGAGCTTCTCGTTGATCTTCACGACCGTCTCGGTCATTTGCTCGTGCGTGTCCTGAGTCCCCCCGGCAACGACAAAATTGTCGCCGGTCGTAATACGCTTATGCCCGTCGGAATCCATCCCGAGCCCCAGCATCACTGATTTTTTTTTACCACCGCTCCTTGGCACGCCGAAAAGATAACGCCTGCGAAAGGCGGGTCAAGAGACAAAACCACACGTCCGCCTTGGCCAAGCGCGGGGTTCTTTCTTCCGCCGCGAGCGATTCGCCGGTAAACTTGGCCAAGCGGCGAATGAAGATTGCGATCGCACAGATCAACTCAACCGTCGGTGACTTCGACGGGAACTCCGACAAGATCACCGACGCGTGGCGGCGCGCCGACGAGGCCGGCGCGGAGCTGGTTGTGCTGCCCGAGCTGGCGGTGTGCGGCTATCCGCCCCGCGACCTGTTGGCCAAGCCGGCGTTCCTCCGCCGCAACCAAGAGGCTCTCAAGGGCTTGGTCAAGCGCGGGGGCAAGGCGGTCGCCGTCGTGGGCTACGCCTCCGCCAACAAAACCGACTCCGGACGCCCGGCGCAAAACTCAGCCGCTGTGCTGCAGGACGGCCAAGTCAGCGCCGTCCGCCACAAGACGCTGCTGCCGACTTACGACGTGTTCGACGAGGACCGCTACTTCGAGCCGGCCACCGACAACACGCCAGTCGATATTCTAGGCACAAAAGTGGGCATCACCATTTGCGAGGACATCTGGAACGACAAAGTGTTCCTACACGACCGCCGCTACGACCGCCGACCCGCCGATGAACTCACCAACGCCGGCGCGAAACTGCTGCTCAACCTCTCCGCCTCGCCGTGGAGCCTTGGCAAGGAACACAGCCGGCACGTGTTACTCTCGCAGTTGTCGGCCAAGTGCAGTTGTCCGGTGGTGTACTGCAACCTCGTCGGCGGTAACGACGAGTTGGTCTTCGACGGCGGTAGCCAATACTACAACGGCCACGGCGTGCTCGGAGCCAGCGGCGCGATGTTCGCCGAGGATCTGCTGCTCATCGACACGGAGACCATCGAGCCACAGTCGAGCGACACCTCCGACGACAACGAAAAAATTTACAGGGCACTCTCGCTTGGCGTGCGCGATTATCTGCACAAGTGCGGCTTCGCGTCGGCGGTCATCGGGTTGAGCGGTGGGATTGACTCGGCGGTGACAGCGGCGGTCGCCGTCGATGCGCTTGGCCCGGAGAACGTCCGGGGCGTCGCCATGCCGTCCCAATACTCGTCGCAGGGTAGCCTCGACGACGCGGAGGGCTTGGCCAAGGCGCTGGGCATCCGGTACGATGTAGTGCCGATCGAGCCGGTGTTCGAGCAACTCAAATCGCAACTCGGCGGCATCTTCGAGGGACTCGACGAGGGCACAGCCGAGGAGAACATGCAGGCGCGCATTCGCGGCAACATCCTCATGTCGATGTCTAACAAGTTTGGATCACTGCTGCTGACAACCGGCAACAAGAGCGAACTGGCGGTCGGCTACTGCACTCTCTACGGTGACATGTGCGGAGGCCTCGCCGTGATCAGTGATTTGCCCAAGACGAAGGTTTACAGCTTGGCCAAGTGGATCAACCGCGAGGGCAAAATCATCCCCGAGTCCACCATCACAAAGCCGCCGTCCGCCGAGCTGAGGCCCGACCAACTCGATCAGGATTCGCTGCCGCCGTACGACGTGCTCGACAGCATCCTCGAGGCGTGCGTGGTGCTCGGGCAGGACGCCGAGGCGATCATCGCCTCCGGCCACGACGAAGCGACGGTCCGGCGGATCATCCGGCTGATCAACGTCAACGAGTACAAGCGCCGACAGGCCGCGCCCGGCATCAAAGTCACAAGTAAGGCGTTCGGCATCGGTCGCCGCATACCCGTAGCCAAGCGTTTTTCTTGAGGGTTTTCAAACGCGAAACCAAGCTCCTGGCCAAGCGGGCTGTGAATAGGTTCTGCTTGTTTTCCCTGAATGCAACGGCACGCTCGCGCTTCATTTGCCGCGGCCTGTTCAAAACTGAGTTACCGCAGCCGATATCCTTTTACCCTGAATGAGAAACCTGTTTTACCTTGGAGCCGTATTGGCTGGCTTCATGGGCTCCGCCTTGGCCGCCGACGAGCCGTCAGCAAACCTGACTAAGCCGCGCCCTTCCATCACGGCCCTGCGAGTGAAGCAACCGCCGGTGATCGACGGCGTGCTCGACGATCCAGCATGGAAGGCGGCCCCGATCGCAGGTGACTTCCTGCAGCAGGATCCCGACGAAGGCGAGCCGAGTACCGAACGAACCGAGTTTCGCGTGCTATACGACGCCAGGGCGCTATACATTGGCGTGTGGTGTTACGACTCGGAGCCGAACAAGATCATCGCCCGCAGCATGACTCGCGATGACTATCCGAACGAGGACGACCACCTTTACATCGTGATCGACTCATTCCTCGATTACCGCAACGGCTACGCATTCGCCACCAACGCAAACGGCTGCCGCTGGGACGGCCTGATCATCAACAATTCGTACACCGGCGGCAGTTGGGACACGATCTGGGAATGCAAAGGCCGCACCACCGACGAGGGGTGGTTCAGCGAAATCGCCATTCCGTTAAACTCCATTTCCTTCAATCCCAACAAGACCGCATGGGGATTCAACATCTCCCGCAACATCCGACGCAAAAACGAGACCGGCCGCTGGCATAACCCACCGCGCCAACTCTGGACTTCTAGCGTGTCCGACGCAGGCGAGATTCGCGGCCTCAACGGTCTCCAGCAGGTTTCCAAATGGGAAGTGATGCCGTATGGCATGGGTAAGTACCACCACGATCACGACTCCGGCGCTGGCAACACACTGGGCGATTTCGGCGGCGACATTAGTTACAAACTCGCACCGAACCTCTCCGCCAGCCTGTCGGTTAACACCGATTTCGCGGAAACGGAGGTGGACTCCCGCCAACTCAACTTCAGCCGATTTTCACTGTTTTACCCGGAGAAACGCGATTTTTTTCTCCGGGATTCCGGTGTCTTTCAATTTGGACCGCAGTCACGCCGTGGTTCCGTCGCGACCGTTCCATTCTTCAGTCGCCGGATCGGACTGACCCAAAACGAGAGGCCGATGCCCATCAACCTCGCCACCAAGATGACCGGGCGAATCGGCAAATACAGCATCGGCATTATCGACGCGCAGATCGACGGGCACGACGGCATTGGCAGCCAAAACGCCTTTGTCGCGCGAGTCTCCCGCAATGTGCTCGAGCAGTCGTCAATCGGCCTCATCACCACCGTCGGCGACCCAAACTCCGACGAGGATGCCTACCTCATCGGAACCGATTTCAACTACCGTACCACCAGTTTTCTCAACAACAAAACCCTGCGAGCAAGCGTCTATGCCTTGGCAAACTACGACGAAGCCTCCGACTGGAGCCAAGTCTACGGCGGCAGCCTCACCTATCCCAACGACCTGCTCGATGGCGGGCTGTCGTTTTACGAGGTCGGCGAAGACTTCCAGCCCAAGCTCGGCTACACCCGGCGAAACAGCATCCGCAATCTCAGTTCGTGGATCTCTTACCGGCCGCGACCGGAGAGCATCGAGTGGCTTCGCAAATACGGGCTGACCTATCGCAACTCCACCTACACGAATCTCGACAACGACCTGGAATCCCAGACGCATTCGTTCTACCTGCCGTTTCTGGATTTTGAGTCCGGCTACGAGCTCTACTTCAAGATCGACCGGGAATACGACCGGCCAGAACAAGACTTCCCGATTTCCGGCGGCGCCACTGTTCCCGCCGGCGAATATTGGACAACAGAATACACCATCGACTTTGAGTTGAAAGAATCCGGGAAGTTTCGTGGTGATTTCGGATACCGGTTCGGTGGATGGTATCACGGCGACAAGCAAACCGCCTACACCCAGCTTGGCTACGACCCGGCCAAGTGGCTGAACCTGCGCCTCGAGTATTCCTACAACTTGTTCGAATTGCCGGACGTGGAGTTCGACGCCCACATAGCCTCCGGCAATATCCGGGTCAACTTCACGCCCGACATGGGTTGGTCCCACCTGCTACAGTACGACTCCATCACCAAGTCAACCGGCTATCACACCCGCTATTTTTGGGAATTTCAACCCGGCAAAAAATTTCACGTTGTCCTCCGCCAAAACTACGGAGACGACGACCACTTATTTTCACTTCGCGAGAGCGAGTTCGTCCTAAAGACTCTGGCCTCTTTCCGGTTTTAACCTTGGCCAAGCGCAGCTCAAAACCACATAAACCATTGACTCGGAGCGCCCGTTTTGTTAAAAAGAACTGCCCTTGGCCAAACCAAAGGAAAGACTAACATAACCCATAAACTCAACGAAAATGGCACTGCGACTAGGCGACGAGGCTCCGAATTTTCAGGCGGAGACAACTGAAGGCAACATCGACTTCCACGAGTGGATCGGCGATGGCTGGGCGATCCTGTTCTCCCACCCGGCGGACTACACGCCGGTCTGCACCACTGAACTCGGCTACACTGCCAAGCTCCAGCCAGAGTTCCAAAAGCGCGGCGTCAAGACGATCGCCGTCAGTGTCGATTCGCTCGAGGATCATCACGGATGGATCAAAGATATCAACGAGACCCAAAACACCAACGTCAACTTCCCGATCATCGCCGACTCAGATCGCGCCGTGGCCACCGCATACGACATGATCCACCCGAACGCTGCCGAGAAGTTTACCGTGCGCTCAGTATTCGTCATCGACCCCAACAAAAAGATTCGCCTGACAATCACCTATCCACCGGCCACCGGCCGGAACTTCGACGAAATTTTGCGCGTGGTGGACGCCTTGCAATTGACCGACAAACACGCCGTGGCCACGCCGGTCAACTGGAAAGACGGCGATGACTGCATCGTCGTGCCGACCCTCTCCGACGAAGAGGCGACGGCCAAGTTCCCGAAAGGGTTCACCAAGATTAAGCCGTACCTGCGCACCACTCCGCAGCCGAACAGGTAATTCACTTTGCAGCGTGGAGAACTGCCGGACGGAGGCACCTCTTTTTTGTTTCCGCAGCCAAGCGCAACATGAAGCCAAGCGACATCCAAGTCATCGGCGATGAACTGGCCATCAAGTGGAACGACGGCGGCGAGTCGTTCGTGCGATTGTCCAAGCTGCGCAAAGCCTGCCCCTGCGCCAGTTGCAAGGGCGAAGTGGATGTCATGGGCAACCTGCACATCGGGGCTAAGCAGACGTACAAGCTCTCCTCGTTTCAAGTTCGCTCGATCGAGTTCGTCGGCGGCTACGCCGTCAAGCCAGTGTGGGAAGACAGCCACAGCAGCGGCCTGTTCGCCTTCGACTACCTCCGGGCTGTCGCCGATTCTCCCGACGACAAGTAGCCACAAATGGTTTGTGGCCAAGCGCTTGGCTGGCTACTTTTCGCTATGCGATTCGTAACCCGTTGGCTTGGCTTTGCCCTGCTGATTTCCAGTTGTGCTGCGGTCCAGTCACGCGTGTACCTCGGCAACGAGACGCTCGCCATGCGCGGCTACGAGACACTGCGCGGCAAACGAGTCGGCCTGCTCACAAACCCCTCCGGCGTCGATGGCCGCAGCCGATCGGTCATCGATATTTTTCACAAATCAACCAAGGTCAACCTCGTCGCGTTGTTCGGCGCGGAGCACGGCGTCGATGGCCGCGTGCCGGCCGGCAAGGAGTTCCCCAACAGCACCCATCGCCGCACCGGCCTGCCGATCTACTCGCTGTACGGCCCCGGCCCCGTCCGCAAACCGACGCCGGAGATGCTCAAAAAAATCGACTGCCTCGTGTACGACATACAAGACACCGGCGCGCGCTCATACACGTTCATCAGTACGATGGGTTTGTGCATGGAAGAATGCGGCAAGGCCGGCGTCGAGTTCGTCGTGCTCGACCGCCCGAACCCGCTCGGCGGCAAACGCATTGAAGGACTCATCCTCAATCCGCGTTTTAAGTCGCTCGTCGGCCAATGGCAAATCCCCTACGTGTACGGCATGACCGCCGGCGAGCTGGCCTATATGATCAGCAGCGAAGGCTGGATCAGCCATCGCCCAAAAATTTCCATCATCAAAATGAAAAACTGGACGCGCTCGATGACGTGGCGCAGCACCGGCCTTAAGTGGGTGCCCACCTCACCCAATATCCCGCACGGCGACTCGCCGCTGTACTACGTCTCCACCGGCGTGCTCGGCGAACTCGGCGCGGGCAGCGGACTCAGCATCGGTATCGGCGAAGGCATGCCGTTCGAGTGCGTCGCCTCCACGTGGATGGACCCCACCGGCATGGCACGCCACCTCAACGCCCGCCGACTGCCGGGCGTGCGTTTTGAACCGCTTCGCTTCAAGAGTCGCCGTGTGAAAAATCGAACTTATTCCGGCGTCCGCATCAAGTTCACCAACACCTCCACCGCGCCACTCATGGCGATCAACTACCACATTCTCGACGCCGTCCGCGCCGTGGCTAAGCGCGACATCTTCGCCACCCGCGTCAAGAGCGGCCGCAGCTTCAATATGTTCGACAAAGTCAACGGCACCGACTCGATCCGGCGCAACCTCGCCGCCGGCCGCTCCGGGGCGGCCATCGTCAAATCATGGGCCAAAGACGAAGCCCTCTTCCACCAGCAACGCGCCAAATACCTCCTCTACCGCTAACTCTTGCCCAAGTGCTTGGGCAAATTTTCTTTATTTTTTGGAAGCGGCCTTTAGAGTTTCGCGTTGTTTGAAACGACGGGTTTTCACCCCTCCCTCACTCTATACAAATTTTTATGAGTAACTATTCACAGGCAGCCTGGAAGGCTCAACAGAATCGCAACGACCAACTTATCGCCGACTCAAAGTACATGCGGCCCAGCCTCACCTCGCAGGTGTTGCCGCTGCAAATCGATATCGGCAGCACCGACGCGCTCGACGACAAACAGATCGCCACGTTGCAGACGCTTGAGATCGAGGCGGCTCGCATCTCCATTTCGTCACTGGCCTCGCTCGCCACGATCGGCGAACTCGACCACTTGGGCGGCGGCTTGGATTTGATTCCCAGCCTGATGCTCACGTTGGCGGCGACTGATTACGAGAAAGTCCAATTCACGATCGAAAACGCCCACGCCAGCATCGGCTACTACTCGTCGCTCGCCGCGCTTGGCTTTGTTGATCGTGACTCGGTGGTGCACCAGTTCCGCCGCGGACTCGACATCCCCGGCCATGTCTCTTGGGTGCCGGGCGGCACGCAACTCAACGGCGGTCGCCTCGGCGTGATGATCCCGGTTGCCGCCGGCCAAGCGATGGGCATGCGTGCGCGCAACTCGGAGTCGTGGGTCGTCTGCCACTGCGGCGATGCCGGCTGGATCTCCGGCCAGGCGCTCAACGGTTTTAACGCCGCCGACATCGGCAACCTGCCGCTAACATTCGTGATGCAGCGCAACGGCATCCAGTTGTCCGACTCGAATAAGAACGTCATGGACAAGGATCCGCGCCCTATCGTCGAGGCGATGGGCGTCGAGATCATTGAGACCAAGTCGCTATTCGACACCGCCGAAATGTTCCAAGCTTACAAGCAGGCCCACAGCCGCGCGATGGAGGGTCGTCCGACAATGATTTACCCGACAGGCTACTCGTCCGCTGACGGCGATAAAGTGGACTTCAACTGGCTCGCCGCACGGTTCGGCATCGGAGCCGAAGTCGAGACGATCACTGGCAAAAACGGTGTCTCGATGGATCAGGAAATCTGGGTGCCGGGCGCGATGATGAGCTACCGCGACGTCGGCCCGATGCTCGAGTGCCTGTTGCTGGTCAATGACTTACCGGGTGGCGAAGGGCATCACGACGGGCACATGAAAGGCCGCGACGAGGCCGAAGTCCTGGCCAACCCGATGCTCGCCCGCAACGCCGCGCAGCAGGCCGCGTTCGACGAAATCAACGCCGCCGCCAAGGCGGAAGTGACCACCAACGCCCGCCCCGCTGTTGGCACCGAGAACCTCACGCTTACCGCCGGGCAACTGGCCGAAGTCAGCCTGCCGGACGTCGGCAAAAAAACCAGCGCACGGGCCGGATCAGAAGCCGGTTACCTCGCCGTCGCCAAGGCGCACCCGGACGATGTGTTCGTCGTGAGCTGCGACCTCAACCCCTCGACCAAGCTTGGCAAAGCCTGCGCCAACATCCCGGCGCAAAACCAAATCGAGTTGAGCATCGAGGAACAAGTCGCGCTGCTCGTTGCCAACGGCTTGGCCATGAGTTCCGACAAACCGCAGGTCAACGTCGTGTCAACTTTCTCGGCGTTCTTCGAGGGCATCGCCCGCGAGGGGCTGGAGTTGTGGCGTTACCAACGCAACCTAAACGGCGTCAACGAAGGGCTCAATGTCATCATGCACATGAGTCACGTCGGCGCGTGCACCGGCCGCGACCATTTCTCCGGCTGGAGCCTCGACTGGGTAACGCTGGCCATCGGCTACCTGCCGTACGTCGATCGCTTTTACGCGCCCGCCGATGCACGCGGCGCGTTCGTCGCCGTGCGCGATGCGTGCGCCCGCTACGGCGCGCACATCGTCGCCATCCCGCGCGACAATTTGCTCGTGCTCTCCGACGAAAATGGCGACGCGCTTTACAACGCCGACAGCGAGTGGGAAGCCGTCACGCCGCTCCGCAAACACGACGGCGCGAAGGTAGCCATCCTCGCGCTCGGCGCGACCGCAGGCATCGCGCTGGATGCCGCCGAACAACTCGGAGGCACGGCCGATATTTACGTGGTGAACGGCCTGCCTCTGCCCGACGGTTTCCTCGATAGAATTTTCGCGCAATACGACGGCGTGGTGACCGCCGAGGACGGCATCATCGGCACCCGCTGTACCGGTGTTCGCGGTTTCGCCGGCTTGGTGCTTTCCGCCGCCAGCAACTCCGGCACGAAGACCGAGCACATCGGCATTGTCGATCCACGCATCGCCCCATCCGAGGGCCACGCAGAGGTTTGGGCGCATTTCGGACTGACCTCCGGAGCTATCATCGACGCCGCCAAGTCACTGGCTTAAAACAACTTGGCCAAGCGGCCAACTCTGTTACTCCACCAATTGGATTCGGTAGAAGCGGGCTTGGGTAAGCGGGGCGTTGCTCTCGGCCTTGGCGAGGCGCTGGCCGTCGTCGGTGGTGAACTCGGCCAGCTTGGTCCAGCCGCTGTTCACTTCCTCTGAAAACTCGACGCGATAACGGTGGCCCGGCGACACGTGCACGGAGATCGTCACGCGACCTTCGGTAACCTCGATCGACTTGATAAGGAAACGGCTGTCCGCGTCGTTCGGATCGGTGCCACTGCGGAACTCACCGAGGTTCGTGACGCCGTCATTGTCGGCATCGGCCAACGCGTCGGCTGCGTTAGCGGGATTCAACTTGTGCGCCAGCTCCCATGCGTCGTCCATGCCGTCGGCGTCGCGATCGCCGTCGGCAGTCTTGGCGTTCGCCCGGCCCGCAGTCGGCGCGGCGGCGAGCCAGTTGTCCGGTTCGTTGCCGAATTTGTCGGATACTTTGCGTTGCAGCGAAAGCCCGGTGCCGTCGGCATCCCTTGGCCAAGGTTTGCGGTTGTCGTACGACACGTTTTCCACAGGCAGATACGGCACGAATCCGGCGTCCTCGTGGCCGAGGCCCTGCGTGTTATCGGGTTGCAGCAGGCGCACCGTCTCGCCGCCGTTGGCCAAGCGGCCATCGAACGGCCCGACAATTGTCACGCCGCTTGGCACGTCGTAATGCTCGCGGAACCGTGCCGCAACCACCGGCTCGGCAACGGGGGCAAAACCGACGATCAACTGATAACCGCCGGGCGGCAGGGTTGTATTTGCCGGGAAGTCCAGTTTCACACCGCCTCGAATCCGCCACGTGTTTTGCGGCTCAACCGGGTTGAACAGCGGCACGGCTTGTTCGCTGATGTTGTGCAACTCGACGTACTCGAGTTGCGCTTGGCCAAGACCGGCGACGTCCGGGTGGCCCTCGTACATGGTTTCGCTGATGACGACCGGGCCGACTTGTGGCTTGGCGTTGGGCGCTCCCCCGCCCTCGCGGAACGCGACAACCGACTCGGGGGCATCGACGCCGAAAGTGCGCTTGGCCAACGGCACAAACTTCACGCCGGAAAGTATCGTCACGCGGCCGACGGAGACGCCATTGGCCATCGGCGGAATCGTCTGCACGGCGCGAAAGCCGGTTGGTTTGCCACTCGCGCCGACTGCCGAGAGGTAAACCGTGTCGCCGTGGGCGGAGTTGAGGCTGAACCCGGCGCCACCCCGGTTGAAGCCGCCCTCATAAATCACCGTGTAGCCGCCCGCCGCCAAAACCGTGCCCGGAGGCATGGTGAATTGCGTGGCCGGATCGAGCGCGTCGCCGAGTAGCCAGCCGCTGATATCCACCGGCGACTCGCTGGAGTTGTGCAGCTCGATGGCGTCCTCGAGCGGCGCGTCGGTGTGCGACAAAACCTCGTTGATCACGACATTGGCAATGGGTAAATAATTACTACCGCCCGGCGTGGGGGTGAGCGGAAAATCGTTCAGCGTCTCCGCGCCGTCCGGCAAACGTCCACGCGAGATGCCCTCGGCTGCGTTGAAAATCTCGACCTCGTCGATCGCACTGCGCCGACTGCCGTAGAGCCGCAGCAACTCGCCCTGGCCACGCAGACTGAAGTTCACATGACCCGCCTCGGCCGTACCGTCGGCCAGCCATCGCACCCAGCCCTGCGCCGGGATGTACGTACGATCCGGGATAGTGAACTTGCCACGGCCCACCGCTGTGGAATCCTCGGTCAGCGTCATGCCGCCGATGTCCACCGGCTTGGTTTCCGGGTTGTACAGCTCGAACCAGTCAGCGCCGGAAGTTGGCTTCGCCATCCACTCGTTGAACACGACGTTGAGCGGGCTGGCTAACGCGACCGGGGCCGCGTTCGGCTTGCCGGGAGTCGGCTCGCTCAACAATTGCCATCGGCCCGCGCTCATGCCAATCGGCTGGTTGGCCACCTGAAAGCCGTACTCGATCGAGTGAGCTAGAAAGCCGTCGGGATCGAACAGATACACGCCGCCGCCGTCAGCCGGGAGCGAAACACCGGTGTTGAAACCGCCAGCCGGTTGGTTGCCATCAAACCGCACGACGACGGTGCCGCCATTTTTGATCGTCGTGCCGGCAGGGAAAGTCCAGTCGCCGGCGCCGGCAGCGCGTCGCGACA
>JABGZB010000259.1 GCA_018674955.1 Verrucomicrobiota bacterium
ATTCTATCCGTACTAGTCATCCTGGGTGGCGCGCTGGACGTCCGCAAACTGCTCCGCAGACTTCGCGAAAGAGAGGCCTCCGGCGAATCCGATTCCGGCGACTGACCGTTCTTTTGTTTTTACATCGGCCCAAACGGGGCTAACTTTTCCCTCACACGAATGGAATTGACCATCGAGACATTTCGGCAGGAGATCGACGCGGCGATGCGATCCTACGATCACCACGTTGTCTGCGTCATCAAGACGCCGGACGAGTGCCTAGAGGCGATCGAGCGCCTCATGCTCAAGTCGATCAAGGCCTACGAAAACCGGGCCGACGGCATGCGCCACGGCATCGCACTCGACAAGGAAATCACCATCATGCTCAGCCAGAGCGAGAGCGCAGCGCCGCTCTGCGGCATTTACTTCAACCTCCACTCGCCGTACAGCCGTGAGGATGGCGGACGCAACATCACGCAAACCGGAGCCAAGGCGGAAGCCAACCCGCCGAACTGACGTCGCTCACTTCAGCTTGGCCTCGTCGCCCTTCCAAATCTGCCCCTCGACAATATCCGCCACGGCATAAGTATCCCACGCCGGGCCGGACACACGCACCCGGCCCACCTTTTTCCCAAGCCGATAGATGGCAAATTGCTGGCCAACCACCGGCAGCCCCTGTAGGCCAAAATCGAGCACCACAAAGTTGAGCCGCTCATTCGTGCGCACCACCTTGCCCTCCACGCGGAAAGCCACCGAGGTGACCATCGTCCCGCCGCCCGGCTTGCCCGGAAGGGCGCATCCCGCCAGACCAAGCACCGCGACAACTATCACCCACTTCAGCACAGCCGCAGGATAACGCCTGCCCCGGCGCGCGCCACGAAAAACAGTTCCGCCTTCGCATTGGCCAAGCGCTCTGCTACGTTTAGCCGAGCGAAACGAACCATGAGCGACACACCCATTCTTGAGATTTGCATCGACTCGGTGGCCTCGGCCATCGCAGCGGAACAAGGCGGCGCGGCGCGCGTCGAACTTTGCCAAAACCTGTTCGAGGGCGGCACCACCCCCAGCATGGGCACGGTGTACCATGCACTGCAGCGGGTCGGTATCAAGGTCAACGTCATCATCCGGCCGCGCGGCGGCGACTTCCTTTACTCCGAAGACGAGTTCGCCGTGATGCAGCACGACATCGTCGCGCTCAAGGAGATGGGGATCAACGGCGTCGTCATCGGCATGATCAACGTCGACGGCACTATCGATGTTGAGCGCTCCAGCCAACTGATCGAACTCGCCCGGCCTCTCGAGGTGACCTACCACCGCGCGTTCGACGTCAC
The DNA here is from genome assembly GCA_018674955.1 of Verrucomicrobiota bacterium. GTDB lineage: Bacteria > Verrucomicrobiota > Verrucomicrobiia > Limisphaerales > UBA1096 > UBA1096. The sequence goes on from JABGZB010000259.1 coordinate 1,311, forward strand.
AGCCGACCCGTTCCGCAGCCTCGACGACATCATCGGCCTCGGCGTCGAGCGGTTACTCACCTCCGGGCAGGAGCCGTCGGTGCTCGAGGGGGTGGAGTTGATCGCCGAGCTGGTGCGCCGCGCCGGCGACGACGTCATCATCATGCCCGGCGCAGGCATCACCGAGAAAAACCTGCCGCGAATCATACGCGAAACCGGAGCGAAAGAGTTTCACGTGACCGGCAGTGCGCCGGTGCTGAGTAACATGGAGTTCCGCAACGAACGCTGCTTCATGGGCAAGGCGCTGTACCCTCCAGAATTCTCGATGAAAGTCACCGACGCCGACAAGATCCGTACCTACTGCGGCATCCTTGCGGGCAGCAATTAAAATTCCTTTATGCGAATGTTGCGCCAGCGAACCTGCTTGCCGGCGCGTCCCTTATCTTTGCTTTGGCCGTGGACCTGCAATCCAATGAAACCAGAAGCGTCCATTGAATCACGCAACGTCACCGCGTGCACGCCGTTGATCCATGTCTTGATTTCATCGCCCTTGGCCTGAATGCGAAAGTGATTCCACTCGCCCGCCTTGAAGGCATCCCTCGCTGGTTTGTTTTTTGAAAGATCGGCCAGCCAACCGCGCCGCGCCTCGTCGTAAATGCCTCCGGTCCACATCCGATTGCGGCTCGTATCGGGATCAATCTCAACCTGATAGCCACGAACGCGTCCAGCTTGGTGCCTCTTTTTCTTTTTGCGCCTCTTCTTTGTTACTTCTGTGTCCCCTTCATAAACGGCAGCACGAATCTGCACACCGGAGTTCAGCACCGCATCGACCTTAAATTCCAATTCCAGCACAAAATCACTGTAAGTTTTCTTGGTGCAAAGAAACGTGTTTGGCGAACGCTTCGGACCAACCCCGAGAATGACACCATCCTCAACAACGAACTCCGCTGTCCCGCCTCGTTTCTCCCATCCCTTGAACGTTTTGCCGTCAAACAGATTCACCCAATCTTTAGCATGCCCCGCTTGGCCAAGCGCAATGGTCAACACCAAGCCAAGCCACCTCCTTTTTTTTAGATAAAAAGCCATGGATTAATTCACATCTTAGATCTCGCCTTGTCGAGAACCCTGCGCTCGCGCTCGGTCAGGCTTTGGATGCCCTGTTTGGAAATCTTGTCGAGAATCGGATCCACCTCGCGGCTAATGAAATCCCCTTCGTCCACCTCGGCGGTATCAACCACCCTG
>JABGZB010000260.1 GCA_018674955.1 Verrucomicrobiota bacterium
TACGAGCCGGTCTGGAAAGACTGGGATCCGGCTATCCTCTCCAACTAAACAACAGCAGTTCGCGGGTCGAGTCGGTGACTTTGCAGGCGTCGGCGATGCGAAGTTTTTGCACCCAAAACAACCGTCCATCAGCGGCCTCAGCAACGACGAGTTTGCGGCGATCGGCCTTGGGGATTTTTCGGTTCACAAACAAGTCCTGCAATTTAGTGGTGCCGGCCTGGCCAATGGGCTGAAAACGGTCGCCGGGCTGCCAATGGCGCAGGGTTATCTCTTGGCCTAGCGACTCGGCGTCAAAGACTTCGCTGCTCTCATCTTGGGCAAGTTCGCTCCACTTGGCCAAGCCGCCTGCCAAGCGCTCCCAGCCGATTTTCAAGCCGCCGAACTCGGCTTCACAGGACTGGCCCACGAGGCTGACTTCGCACTTGGCCATGGAGAATTCCGGCACGGCGGCGGAAGCAGCCAACTCCACTTGGCCACCGGCATTCCGTTGCAGCCGCCTGCCGGGGGCGACCTCGATGACACGGCCGGCCTCAAGCCGCAACGCCTCAACCAAGTCGAACGATGACTCGACGCCAAGCGCGAACAGTTGGCGCTGCACGACCTGCCGTTGAACAGCGATCGACAACTGATCGAACGGCGGTTCGCCCGGCCACTCGGCGGCGAGGTCGTCGATGCAGTCGGTATCATCGCCGCAGAGTTGCATCGCCTTGAGGACTTGACGGCTCACCGATGCGCCAAACTGCCCGGCAAGTTGCGGCAGTAACTCGTGGCGGATGCGGTTGCGTAGAAAGCGTGTGTCGGTGTTGGTTGCGTCCTCGCGGAACCCGATTTCCTTCTGCGTTACGTACTCGATAATCTCGTCGCGCCGGATGCCAAGCAACGGGCGCACGAGTGTGACGCCGCAGTCGGTTGGCGATGACGCGATGGGCTGCATGCCGGCCAAGCCGCGGTTGCCAGCGCCGCGAAGCAGCCGGAGAAAAAAAGTTTCGATTTGATCGTCGGCGTGATGAGCCAAGGCGACAACGGCTCCCAAGCGCTTCGCCAGGCGGGCGAAAAACCGGTGGCGCAGTTGACGGGCAGACGCCTCTATACCTTCGCCGATCTCGGCGGCGAATTGCTGCGTGTCGCCACTATCGGATTCGAATGGCAGGCCAAGCTGCCCGGCTGCCTCCCCGACAAATGGCACGTCGGCGTCGCTGTCCGCGCCTCGGAGTTGGTGGTTGAAGTGGGCGACTGCCAAGCGATCGCGCAGGCCAAGCCCGGGAGTGGCGAGCAGGTGCAGCAGCGCCATCGAGTCGATGCCTCCAGAGACAGTCACAATAATGTTGCCGTTGCCCGGGAAGAAGTTCTGCGCCCGGATGATGTCGCCCACTTTTCCCGCGAGCGGATGCATGGGTCAGTTGCCGGTGGCCACCGGCTCAGCCGGCTTGGAGCGGAGCAGCAGCAGCCAGTCTCCCGGACCGGGTGCCGGGCACTCGAGCGCCGCGCCGCGAAGCACCGCCAACACGCTGGAGCGCTCGCCGGTGCGCGGGTTGACCCACGCGGCGATCAGCGGCGTGGGCAGCTTGGCCACGCTGATTTTTAGCCGCTTCTCGACCGGCGTGTAAACGACGACCAAACGGCCGTCGGCGGAACTGGCGGCGGCGGCGAATTCAGAGAGCGTCTCGTCGCCGGGTTGCTCGGCCAACACGCTGCTGTCGGGGCGGAGCTTCTGAAATTCGACCGACTGAAACAGAGCCGAGAGGTGCGCGACCTGTTCACCGGCATCGAAGTTCAACGCATCGCGCCAGGCGGGAGGCGTGCCGGCGTTGGGGTGGCCGGGCGTCGGCGCGTCGCCGGCGTCCCAGCCCCACACGCCGGCCGCGCCGTAGCTCACGCCAGCGGTGGGGGTATTGAGCAGGCTCCAGTACATTGCTCGGCGAACTTCGTGTGCGGTGATCGGCTGCTTTTTGCTATAGCTGTTGTGGCCCTCGTAGGCCGGCTCGATGTTGATGACCGGCCGGTGCGGGAGCTTGGCCCAGTCGCGCGACGCCGGGCCGTGGTGGATCCAGTTGTTGGTGGCGTCGTTTACGTCGTGGCCGCTTTGGTAGCCAAGCGCGGTCATCCATTTTTCATCGCGAAACTCCTCGAAGACCCAGCTCTTGCCCTTGGGATGCATGAAGACAGGGAAGTGGCGTCCGCCGCCAAATACCGCTTGGCCAAGTGTCCGCCAGCGGGCGGCGCGTGTGCCGGAGTAATCGCCGTCACCACCGAGAAACCAGGCGCCGTAAGTGGCGCCCCAGCGTGCGACCATGTAGCGGGCCAGCAGGATCGCCTGGTCGTCGGGCAGAAAGTTTACTGGGTTTTCGTCGCCGCTAATGGCCCACAGCAACACCGGCACGCTTAACAGGCCGGCGTTGTTGATCGCCTCGACGCGGCGGTCAAGCCGCTGGAAGAACTCCGGGTTGATGCTGATTTTTTCTTTGCCGTCGAACGCCTTGTTGCCGTCGGCGTCGCCGTCCGGTGCACCGCGCCAACTCGTGGCCACCCACTGCACAGCGGTGAAGCCCTGCCGCTTGCGTTCACTTAAATAATGTTTCCAGTCGAACTCGTTCGACTTGAGCGGGCCGCTCCACGCGGTGTCGGCCATCCAAAAAAACGGCGTGCTATCCTCGTGCACGAAGTGGGTGCGGTCGCGCGACACACGGATCGGGCCGTGTTGGCTAAGGGCATTGCCGCCGAGCGGCGCGGTGCAGCGGAACGCGCCGGAGAGATTGTGCAGACCTCGGTTCTCCTCATCCGAACAGGTGATGTGAAACGTCCATTTGCCGGCGAGATCCGGCAGGAATCGAATTTTCCAGTCGTTGCCGCCATCCCAAAAGCCGTCGACCTCGTATTGCTCATCGGCGGGCGAGGTGAAGACGGCCTTAAGTTGCACGTCCTGTATCGGGTTGTCGTACGCCTTGAGGCTGATCAACTCGCCCTGGAAGCGCGTCCACTTGGGCAGGAGCGGCAGGGCCTGCTGCGCCGATGCGCTCGCAGCGGCGAGACATAGACCAAGCAGGCTGATTCGCGAAGCCATCCTGCCGGCAAAAGAAAGATTTGGAGTGAAACGCATGATATGGTGTCAGGAACCGGCCCAACGATGTCAGAAACCGGCCCAAAGCGCAAACGCGATTGGCCAAGCTAGCCATTTACAGGTGACCGTGAAATTTCATGGTGGCTTCGGTGCGGCTGCGGACATGGAGCTTGATAGAGATGTTCTTGAGGTGCTGGCGGACGGTCTCGACGGTGATGTCGAGTTGGTCGGCGATCTCCTCGTTGATGAGGCCCTGCGAGACGATGCACACCACTTCCTCTTCGCGCTGGGTCAGGTTTTCGGGCGCTTCGCGTGAGGATTTGTGGCGACCGAACGACTGGACGACAAGGCGGGCGACATGGCTGGTCATGGGTGCCCCGCCGGTATTCACCTCCTCGATGGAGCGCAGGAGATCGACCGGGGCTGTGCGCTTGAGCAGAAAGCCGCTGGCCCCATTTTCCAGCGCACGGAAGATCAAGTCGCTGTCGTCATAAACGGTGAACATGATGATGTTCACTCCGGGCAGGAGCTGCTTCAATCGTGCCACGCACTCGACCCCGGACATGCCCGGGAGATTGATGTCCATCAGCACAACATCGGTCAGGTTCCCGGGCAGGTTGGCCAAGGCGCTCTCGGCGTCGGGCCAGGCACCCGAGCAGCGGAAACCTGGAGCCTTGTCGATGATCCGGGAGTATTGCTGCCGGAGCGGTCTATGCTTAAGCTGCATTAGCTCTTGCCTACAAAACGTATAAAAATTGCAATGAAACGATTACTCATCCTCACGTTGGCCGCATCCTTGATGCCGGTTGTTGCACAGGCTCAAAGCTCGCGAGTTATCATTAGTGCTGAAGCCGGGTTTTCCATCGAGTGGAACGGAAACAATGGCAGTCACTTCAACCCTGAAATCGGAGCGGAAGCCCCTGAGAATGACGCCATGAATTCTGCCTTTGCATTTGCGAGCAGCAATTATTTCGCTGATGGCATCCACGATGCCGTCAACGTGATAGACGGCTACTACGGAAACAGCTCTAGTTGGATTGGAACGCCGGCGGATGCTGATCCGTGGCTGGCATTGGGTTGGGAGGAGGAGCTGCTAATCAGCCGGATCGCCTGGTCCCGCGACAACGGCGACAGTGAAGGCGAAGGGCAATTAAAGGACAGGGCCGTTGGCGTCTACACGCTTCAGTTCACACGCACGGCTGACCCCGACGAAGAAACGGAGGAGACGGATGACCCCGGTGATGGCTGGGTTACGTTTGGATCAGTCGAGTACAAAGCGGGCACAGAGAACGCAACTTTCACATCCTATCTTCACCACCAGTTTGAGATCCGTCAGGGGAACGACCCAATTACCGCTACCGGGTTTAGGGTCAAGGTGTCCAATGCCGGGATCTGTATTGATGAGATGGAGATAAACGGCCCACCCGCCGAGTCCCAGAGCGACTTCGTGGACATTCAGGCCACCGAGGGTTTTCTGGTTTCATGGACTCAAACCAACGGAGATTGGTTTGTGGAGGAAAGCCCGGCACCGGCCCACAATAACGCGGCATTGTCCTCCAACGGCTCAGTGGCCTTTGGAAGCAGCGAACTTGGACTTGGCACCCACTTTGTTTCCGTGGTGAACGATGGTTTTTATTCCAATGCGAAAAGCTGGATTGCAGCCGGGAATGACACGGACCCGTTCATTGGTGTAAGCTTTCGCAAATCAATCAGGGTAAAGGCAATCGCCTGGGGCCGGGACAACGGGGACGACACCGGGGACTGCTGCGGCGGGCAGATCAAAGATCGATGGAAAGGCGTTTACACCCTGCAGGTGACGCAGGTGGAAGAGCCCGGGCTTGCAACCGGGGAAACCGGGGACGCAACAACGGGCTGGCTGACCATCGCCACGATTGAGTACAAGAAGGAAACTGATGATTTCATTCCATACCTGCGCCATGAATTCCAGGTCGGTGACATCCAAGATTCACCGATTCCTGCCACTGCGGTTCGTTTGAAGGTTTCAAATGCCTCCATCGCCATCGATGAACTCGAGGTGAATCCCCTTCCGCCGGTGCCGGAAGGAGCGGTCGATATTTATGAGGAGGAGGGCTTCACGCTGACTTGGAATGGAAACCAAGGGGATTTTTCAGATGATTCAGCACAGGCCGAGGCCCCCAAGAACGCCGCCTTGGCCAACGAGGGAACAGTGGCCTTTGGAAGCAGTGAGCTTGGCTTGGGTGTTCACCTGATCAACCGTGTTAATGACGGGCTGTATGGGAACAGCAAGAGTTGGATCAGTTCTCTTGGGCTGGGAGCAGCACCCGGTGAACAGGATGAGTTCGTCGGGCTGAGCTTTGGCAAGGTGGTTCCTGTCAGCTCAATTGCCTGGGGCCGGGACAACGGCAACACTGCAACGGATGCCTGCGGCGGAACCTGCAAGGATCGCTCGATTGGAATCTACACCATCCAGTACACGCTGGTGAAAAATCCTGATGAGACGACAGAGGAAACCGATGACGCCCAGTCCGGGTGGCAAACCATTGCTTCCGTCGAATACCTGCCCGACGCGCCTCTGGAGTTTATTCCCTATCTTCGACACCAGTTCGAGGTGGGCAGCGGCGCCGAAGGGGAACCGGTGGATGCAACCGGAATCCGCATCACCGTCTCCAGTGGAATGACTGCGATCGACGAGATCGAAGTGAATCCAACTGATGAAGAACAGGACGGACAGATTGAACCGGAAAAACCGGCGGATCTGGTCATCGAGACCAGCGAGGGATTCGAGATTGCCTGGGACGGAAACGAGGGGAACTTTTATGATGATGCCGCCCTCTCTGAAGCACCCAACAACGACGGCCTGGCAGAAAACGGCACCGTTGCCTTTGGCAGCTCGGAACTCGATTTTGGAGTTCACTACATCGACAATGTCAACGATGGCTTTTACGGCAACAGCAAAAGCTGGATCGCCAAGTTCACAGCCCCGGCCGACGAGGCTCCCTTTGTCGGGTTGGACTTCGGCCGGTTGGTGGAGGTCAGCAGTATCGCCTGGGGCCGGGACAACGGAAACAACACCGACGATTGCTGCGGCGGCCAGTTGAGGGATCGTTGGATTGACGTCTATCAGCTGGACTACACGACTGTGGAGGAACCCGACGCCGACACTCCCGAGGCGGATGATCCGGCTGAGGGATGGGTTGCCATCGGCAGTGTGGAATTCAAAACCCTCAGCGATACATTTTCACCTTGGCTGAGGCATCGGTTTGATGTGTCACTCAACGGCCAGCCAATATCGGCCACCGGAATCCGCATCCGCATTAACTCCAACCAAACAGCCATCGATGAAATTGAGATCAATCCGGAGGCGCCTCCGAGCTCGGAAAGCCGATTGAGCATTGCCATCGAAAACGGCGGGATGGTAATCTCATGGACGGGCGATGCGATTCTGGAGTCCAGTGACAGTCTTGGCTCTGAAGCAAAATGGTTCGAAGCAACGGACGGATCCAACCCGTACACATTACCGACAGAAGCAACCGGGGCTGGCACCAAGTTTTATCGCACCAGACTAAAGTGACCCATTGGGGTAATAGTAAATGAAAATGATAATTCACAGGCGGGGAACAAGCCTGGCGTTCACACTAATTGAACTGCTCGTGGTCATCGCGATCATTGCGATTCTTGCGGGATTGCTTTTGCCGGCCTTGGCCAAGGCGAAAAGCAAGGGACAGCACACGGTCTGCCTGTCCAATCTCAAGCAACTTGACCTGGCTTGGATTCTTTATGCCGGGGATTTTGATGACAACTTGGTATGGAACGACCTGACGTCAAACGGCAGCGGATGGGTGCGCGGCATCATCGATTACAATCCCGGCAACCCACACAACACGAACCTCAAGGGATTAATGGATCCGAAATATGCCAAGCTGGCGCCTTACACCCAGTCGCCCGGCATCTACCGTTGCCCCGCAGACAAAAGTACCGTGAAAATTCGTGGGAAAACAATGTCCAGAGTTCGGAGTGTGTCGCTCAGTCAGGCCATGAATTCCCGGAACGACTGGCTCAGTTTCATCACCAAGAAACAGTACCATGTCTTCCGAAAACTCTCCGACGTCAACGTAATGGGAGCGTCCGATGCCTATAACTTCATCAACGAACACCCGGACAGCATCAACTTCGGGGATCTGGCCGTGGCGATGAATGATGGAGTTGCTCCCTCGCGCATTTACATCATCGATTATCCCGCCAGCAATCACAACGGAGCAGGCACGCTTTCCTTTGCGGACGGTCACGCGGAACCGCGCAAGTGGCTCGACGAACGCACGACGCCACCCGTGACAAACAAGTCCATGCGGCTGGTCGTACCCTCGGGCAACAACAAAGACATGATTTACATGTCCAGCAAGGCATCCATTGCCAAGCGGCGTTAGTCATGCTAGACACGGGGCATTGAAACACGAGGCATCCATCCCAGCGCGGCCGCTGCTTGGCCGTCGGCAGTTTTTGGTGAACTCCGGCATGGGGCTGGGCGGGATCGCGCTTGGCCAACTACTCGGCGCCCAAGCAGCCAAGCCGCCGTTCCGGCCGGACATCGTGCCGACACGCCCTTATGCCGCCCGGCATGCACACGCACGGCCCAAGGCGCAGCAGGTGCTGGTGATTTTCTGCTCTGGAGCCTGCAGCCAGATTGACACCTTCGACTACAAGCCGGAGCTCATCCGTCGCCACGGCCAATCCCTGCCGGGCGCCGACAAGCTGGTCACTTTTCAGGGCAAACAGGGCAGCCTCAACCGCAGCCCGTGGGCATTCCAGCCTTACGGTCAAAGCGGCAAACAAATCTCCGATCTAGTTCCACACATCGGGCAGATGGCGGACGAGTTGTGCTTCATCCACTCGCTCACCGGCAAAACGAACACGCACGGCCCGGCCGAAAACTACATGTGCACCGGCTACACGCTGGAGGGGTTCCCGAGCATGGGAGCGTGGTCCAGTTACGCGCTGGGCAGCGAGAACGACAACCTCCCTGCGTACGTCGCCATCCCCGACCCACGCGGCACGCCCCAGTCGAGCGTCAACTGCTGGGGAGCCGGTTTTCTACCAGCGGCGTTCCAGGGGACGGCCTTTAACGCCGCCGAACCGATCAACAACCTTGCGCGCCCGGAAACCATTTCGAGCACCACCGACGAGGCGACTCGCGCCTTTCTCCGGCGTATGAATCAGCGTCATCTCCGGCGTTACCCGGGTGAGTCGGAACTTGCGGCGCGCATCGCCAGCCACGAGTTGGCGGCACGCATGCAGATGAGCGTGCCGGAGGTGAGCGACATTTCCTCCGAGCCGCCGCACGTGCTGCGGTCGTACGGCGCGGACGACTCGCAAAACCCTCTCAAGGCCGCCTTCGCCCGGAACTGCATCCTCGCTCGGCGACTCGTCGAGCAGGGTGTGCGCTTCGTTCAACTCTTCAACGGGGCCTACCAAACCGGCGGCGAGGGGGTCAGCAACTGGGACGGCCACAAGGTGCTCAAGGAACAATACGCCAAGCACGGACCGGTGCTTGACCAACCGGTGGCCGCCCTGCTGGCCGATATGAAACAGCGCGGCCTGCTCGAGCAGACACTCGTAGTCTGGTGCACGGAGTTCGGCCGGATGCCGACCTTTCAGGTCGGGGCAAGCGGGCGCGACCACAACCCGGACGGCTTCACCGCGTGGCTGGCCGGAGCCGGGGTGAAGCGCGGCCACACCCACGGTGCCACGGATGAATTCAGTTACAAAGCCGTGCAGGATGTCGCCACGGTGCACGACTTCCACGCGACGATTTTGCACCTGTTGGGGCTGGAGCATGAGCGGCTTACTTTTTACCACAACGGGTTCGAACGCCGACTGACCGATGTGGAGGGCGAAGTCATCGAGGGCGTCTTAGCGTAGATTGTTGAGATGAAAATTGGATTGGCATTGGTGTTGATTTTCCCGCTTGCGATATGGGGCGGGCATTGGTCGTTGGAGCCTGTGCGAAGGCCGGTTCCCCCGGTGCTTGGCCTGGCGCAGCGACCAGCGAACGCCGTCGATTCATTTGTGTTTGCCAAGCTTGCAAAAGAGGGCCTTGCCTCGTCTCGCCAGGCCGGGCGGCCGTTGCTCATCCGCCGTCTCTACCTCGTCATGCTGGGGATGCACCCCTCCCCCGTGGAGGTTGAAGCATTTGTGAACGATCCGCAGCCGGACGCCTGGGAGCGGTTGGTTGATCGCGTGCTGGACGACCCCCTACTCGGCGAACGCTGGGCGCAGCATTGGCTCGATGTCATTCGCTACGCCGAGACGCACGGATTTGAGACCAACCGGGAGCGTCCGAACGCCTGGCCGTTCCGCGACTGGGTGGTGGACGCCCTCAACCAAGACCTACCATACGACCAGTTCGTGCGCGGGCAACTGGCTGGCGACGCCCTTGGCAGCGGCATCGGCACCGGCTTTCTGGTCTCGGGGCCGTATGATCTTGTCAAGAGCCAAGACATCAACCTCACGCTGATGCAGCGGCAAAATGAACTCGACGGCATGATCAACACCACCGGCACCACTTTCCTCGGTTTGACGCTGGGGTGCGCGCGTTGTCACGATCACAAGTTCGACCCGGTGACCCAACGCGACTACTACTCGCTGCAGGCCATCTTCGCAGGGGTGAACCACGCGGAACGGATGATCGACCAAAAACGCGAGCCCGCTCTCGCGATGGAACAGGCTACCTTGGAGAGTCGGGTTGACTCGGCAAAAAAAGAGCTGACGCTGCTCGAGGCGAGGATTCCCCGTTTCAAGCCACCGGTGAACGCGCGGGGCAATGAGGAAATTTTCGACCCGGTGCAGGCTCGGTTTATCCGCTTCAACATCGTTCGAGCCAACCAATCAGAGCCATGCGTTGATGAACTCGAAATTTTCGCGGAGGGCAAAAATGTCGCGTTGGCCAGCGCCGGGTCCAAGGCAACCGCCTCCGGCGTATACCTCGACGGCAGCAACCCGATCCACCAACTCGCGCTTGTCAACGACGGCCGGTACGGGAACTCGCGTAGCTGGGTCGCAAACAGCAGCAGCAACGCCTGGGTGCAAATCGAGTTGCCCAAAACGGCGACCATCGGCCGCATCAAATGGGCGCGCGACCGCGAAGGCCACTACAACGATCGACTGGCCGTCGAGTACACATTTGAAGTCGCGACGGAGCCCGGCCAATGGCGGACCGTTGCGAGCTCCGGCGACCGGCCGCCGACCGGCGACGAGACACAAACCAAGTTCGAGTATTTGTTGGCCCACCTGAAAGGCGAGGAGGCAACAAAAGGCAAGCAGTTGGCCAAGCGCCTGGCCGTTGACGAGCAGCGCCTGGGCGAAATCCATGCCGCGATGCGGCGCACAGTTTACGCGGGTACCTTCCGCCAGCCGGAGGTGATCCATGTGCTGCACCGTGGCGACCCGTTGGCCAAGCGGGGCGAAGTCGGTCCGGACGGCATCGGCGCGCTTGGCGGCGCGCTTGGCCTGGCCCCCAACGCGCCCGAGCAGCAGCGGCGACTCAAGCTGGCGCAATGGATCACGACTCCGGACAACCCGCTCACGGCGCGGGTGATCGTCAACCGGCTTTGGAAGCACCACTTTGGCACCGGCCTCGCCGCGACACTTAACGATCTCGGCGTGAACGGAGTCCGCCCCACGCACCCGGAACTGCTCGACTGGCTGGCAGCGGAACTGGTCTCGTCCGGCTGGTCGCTTAAGCGGATTCACCGGCTGATCCTAACCTCCCGCGCCTGGCGGCAATCGAGCCAGCCGCGCAAAGAGGCGCTCGCAGTCGATGGCGGCAGCCGGTTTCTGTGGCGCTTCCCGCCGCGCCGACTCGAGGCCGAGGTGATTCGCGACAACATTCTGCTGGCGACCGGCACGCTGGATTCGCGAATGGGCGGGCCAGGCTTTAGCGGCTTTCGGGTCGAGGCTGAAAATGTCCGCCACTATCATCCCAAGGAAAGCTACGGCCCGGCCGACTGGCGGCGCATGCTTTACATGACAAAAGTGCGGCAGGAACGTGAACCGACATTCGGCGTGTTCGACTGCCCGGACTTCAACCAAACCGTTCCCAACCGAAGCCGCTCGACCACCCCGCTGCAGTCACTGAGCCTGCTCAACAGCCCGTTCGTGCTGCAGCAAGCCGGCTTGTTGGCCAAGCGGCTCCGGCACGAGTCGGACACAGACAGCCGCGCTCAAGTGATACGTGCCTGCCAACTCGCGCTTGGCCGCGAACCCACCCGCGAGGAACTCGCCGATGCAAGCGGGCTGGTTGCCGAACACACGCTGGAAGCCTTCTGCCGCGCCCTGTTCAACGCCAACGAGTTCCTGTTCCTGCCATGAACGGACCAGCCCGGTTTTCACCTTAACCGGCAGCCGCCTCGTCCCTCTTTTTCTTCAACTCGGCTTTCTTCCTGGCCTTGGCCTCGAGTAAGTCAATGCGCGCCGCAAACCCCTCTGCCGCCTCGATCAATTTCTCAGGCATCACCGGCTGCACCATCCAGCCGGTTCCACCCGCCGATTTTGCGGCCTCTTTCTGTTCGTCGTCCGGGCTGTCTGAAATGGCGATCAACGGCGTTTTCTTGTGCTCTGACAGGGAGCGAATCTTTCGCGTGAAGTTTGGGCCATCCATGTCAGGCAGTTGGCAGCCGGAAAAAATGATGTCCACCGGTTCAGTCTCAGCGAGTTTCAGTCCCTGCGCCCCGTCCTCCGCCTCGAGCACCTCGTGGCCGGCCGCAGTCAGCGTCACCTGAATCATCTTCCGCCAGGTCGGCGATCCATCAACAACCAGTATTGTCTTTCCCATGTCTGCGGGGTTCCGGTTTTCGCGGCCTTCAAGCGGCGCGCCACCGACCGAGTGTCGGGAAGGCCCTGGCCAAGCGCAAGCCACGAGTGAATCTCCGTGGAATTACGGCAGGCGTGCCAAGCGCTTGGCTTCGCCAAATCCGGCTTGAA
>JABGZB010000261.1 GCA_018674955.1 Verrucomicrobiota bacterium
AAATTATTTCACGCTGAATTTGTGGATAGTGGTATGCGTGTATTTTTGCTTCTTACGCAGCACGGTGTTCGGGAACTGCGGTTGATTGATGGAATCCGGGTAGTGTTGTGTCTCCAGACAAAGTGCGTTGCGGAACTCGTACTGTTGCCCTCCCTTGCCCACCTCGGTGCCATCGAGGTAGTTGCCGGTGTAAAACTGGATGCCCGGCTCGGTGGTGAAAATCTCGATCACGCGACCAGAGGTCGATTCCTCAACTCGGGCCGCCAAACTCAACCTGCCGAACTCTTTCTTATTGAGGCAGTAGTTGTGATCGTAACCTCCCGGCTCCCCGGTGAGTTTGTCGATACGCGCGCCGATGGCGGTCGGCTTGATGAAGCTCATCACTTCGTCGACCTTCAGGATTTCCCCGGTCGGAATACCAGTAGCGTCCACCGGCGTGTAATGATCGGCGTTTATGTGCAGGACGTGATCGAGGATCGTGCCCTTACCGGCGAGATTCCAGTAGGCATGGTTGGTGAGGTTTACCGGGGTCGCCTTGTCGGTGGTGGCGAGGTAATCGATTCGCAGTTCGTCATCATTGGTGAGCGTGTAGATGACCTCCATCTTGAGCGTGCCGGGGTAGCCCTCTTCGCCATCGGGGCTGGTGAGGCTGAACATGACGGCGGGACCAAGCTCGCTCTTGGCCGGCTTGGCTTTCCAGACCTGTTTGCTAATCGCTTTTTCGTTACCGCCGTGGAGATGGTTGGGGCCGTTGTTCACTGCGAGGGTGTACTCCTTGCCGTCGAGCGTGAACTTGGCTTTAGCGATGCGGTTGGCCACCCGACCGGTTGTCACGCCAAAGTAAGGGTGACCGTCGAGATAGTTTTCAAGGTTATCGTGGCCCAGCACGACGTCGCCCAATGTGCCGTCTTTGTCCGGCACATGCATCTCGGTGAGCATCGCCCCGTAGGTGATGATTCTGGCCTTGAGGCCGTTTTTGTTGACGAGAGTGTAAGCGTGTACTTTCTGCCCGTCCTCGGTTTTTCCAAATGCCTCTTTTTTCACAGAACCCTTGTTTTTTTTCTTCGCAGCGGTTGCCGAAGGTTCGGTCGCCGCACCGGCGAGGAGCAATCCTGCCGCCACGCATGCTATTGTTTTTTTCATATTATATGTGCGTTAATCCGCCAAGCGCAGCCTGGTGTGGAACACCGCAATTTCTATGTAGCGGACCGACCGGTGTCAATGGCATTCATAGCCAGACACAACGAAATCGGCCAAGAGCCTGGCCAGGCGTGACACAAAAAAACGGGAACCGGCTACGGCTCCCGTTTGGAAAATCTTTTGCGCGATCGGGCTAAGTGAGCGTGATTTGGTTGCCGACCTTCAGGGTGACGATGGCTTTCTTCCAGCGCGCTGTGCGTCCCTCGTGGCGGGTTCGTTTGCGGCGCAGGCGACCGGCTACGTTCATGGTATTCACGCGGTCGACCTTGACCGACCATAAAGTTTCCACGGCATCACGAATATCGTTCTTGGTGGCGCGCGGGTCGGCGACGAGGTGAATCTGCTGTTGGGTCTCGCGGCCGAGACGCTCGGCGGTTGCGTCGTTGCGTTCCTGCACGGCCATGACCTTCTCGGTCAGGCGCACAGTCTTGATGACATCAAAGGGGCTCATGCTGTGTTACTTGTTGAGGCGTAGTTCAAACTGCTCGTAGCCGTCCGTGGTGAAAACTAGGACATCGGGCCAGAGGATTTCATAGGTCGTCAGTGTGTCGCTGGTGGTGGAGCGGATGCGCTCGATGTTGCGGGCGGACAAGGCGATGTTGTTGTCAGCCTCGCCGGTGACAAGCACGGCGCTCTTGAACTTTGCAGTGGCCGGTTTTCTGGCATCAATGCCCAGCGCGGTGAGGGTCTTGGACAGCTGTGAGGTGGCCGGCTTGTCGAGGTTCAACCCGTCGAGGATGACGACTTGGCCATCCTTGACGCGCTCGGTGAACGCCTTGCGAATGGCGAGGTCGCGAACCTTCTTGTTGAGTTTCTTTATGTAAACCCGGGGCTTGGGGCCGTGCGCCACGCCGCCACCACGCCAGATGGGGTTGCGCTTGTAACCAACACGGGCACGGCCGGTGCCTTTTTGGCGCCACGGTTTTGCGCCAGTGCCAGCGACTTCGCCGACCGTCTTGGTGCAAGCGTTGCCGGATCGCTGGGCGGCATTGTAGGCGACGACCGCCTCGTGGACGGCTTGGTTGCCCTTGTCGTCGTCCACGGGTGTGAACTTGGCCTCCTGCTCGCCCTTGTCAGCGCCGTTAGTGTCCTTGATTGCTACTTTCATTTTTTAAATCCTCCGCTGCCCTTACTTGGTTTTCTTCGGCTTTTTCTTGGACTCGCGAATGACGACGTAGTCGCCGTTGGCACCGGGGATGGCTCCCTTGACGAGCAGCAGGTTGTCGTCAGTCTGCACCTGAATGATCTCAAGGTTCTGCACCGTGCGGCTGGCCTGCCCCATGTGGCCCGGCATGTGTTTGCCCTTGATGACGTGGCCAGGCGTTGATCCTGCCCCGATGGAGCCAGGACGGCGCCGCCATCCGCCGGAACCGTGCGAACCTCGACCACCGCCGAAGTTCCAGCGCTTGACAACGCCCTGAAAACCACGGCCCTTGGTCTTACCAATCACGTCCACATAATCGCCGGGCTCAAATACGTCGGCCCCGATCGAGTCGCCGGTCTTCACGTCAAGTGAGAAGTCACGAAATTCCTTGATGCGGCGGATCGGGGTAATGGCGCGAGCGTCCCAATCCTTACGGTTGGCTAAGCGGGCCTTGCCCTTGACGGTGCGGTCCGGGGAGCGCGACGTGTAGTTTTTCTCGCCGTTGTGCGCTTTGAGATGACCGCGCTTGGCCAAGTTCAGACGGTGTTCCTTTTGCCCGTCGAAGCCAAGCTGAACAGCCTCGTAGCCGTCTTTGCCAGTGGTCTTGCGTTGCAAGACCTGGTTGGGGCCAGCCTGTACGATGGTGACGCTCACAGATCTGCCTTCCTCGGTATAAACCCGTGTTTGGCCCAATTTTTTTCCCAATAATCCAACCATGGCTACTTAAATTTTAATGGTAATGTCGACACCTGCGGGCAGGTTCAACTTTTTCAATTCATCCACGGTCTTGGCCGTGGGCTCCATGATATCGATCAACCGCTTGTGTGTGCGCTGCTCAAACGTTTCCTGCGCTTTCTTGTCGACGTGAGGGGAGCGGCCCACAGTGAAACGTTCGATGCGGGTGGGCAACGGGATGGGGCCGGCAACCAGTGCGCCCGTGCGCTTGACGGTCTCAACGATGTCCCCAGCCGACTGGTCGATCACCCTGTGATCGTATGCCTTGAGGCGAATTCTAATGCGGTTTTTTGGCATGTCTGTATTCTTAAGTACGCGCCGGTTTTTTGGTGCTGCCGCTGATGATCTCCTCGGCAATGCTGTTCGGCACTTGTTCAAAACTAAATGGCTCCATCGAGTAGGAGGCGCGGCCCCGGGAAAGCGAACGGACAGCCGTTGCATAGCCGAACATCTCGGCCAGCGGCACTTCACACGTCACGGTGCAGAGTTGTTTGTCGTCGGTCTCCATACCGAGGATTTTTCCTCGACGGCGGTTAAGATCACCCATCACGTCGCCCTGATATTCGTCGGGCGTGACCACCTCCACTTTCATAACCGGCTCGAGCAGGACAAGCTTGGCTTTTTTGCAGGCTTCCTTGAATGCGAAGATGCCGGCCATCTTGAATGCCAACTCGTTCGAGTCCACCTCGTGGTATGAGCCGTCCACTACCTCCACCTTGACATCAACCATCGGGTAACCGGCCAACACGCCGCTGGCGATGGCGTCCCGGATGCCGGCATCCACTGCGGAGTGGTACTCTTTAGGAATGACACCGCCGACGATTTTGTTCTCGACCTCGATGCCCTTGCCGCGCTCATTGGGCGCGATGTTGATAATAGCGTGGCCGTACTGGCCGCGACCGCCGGATTGTCGGACGAACTTGCCCTCGCCTTCGGAGGCAAGAGTGATTGCTTCACGGTAGGAAATCTGCGGTGCACCAACGCTGGCATCTACCTTAAACTCGCGCAATAGGCGGTCACGGATGATGTCCAGATGCAACTCGCCCATGCCAGCAATGATCAACTGGCCAGTTTCGTCATCGGTGAAGACACGGAAGGTTGGATCCTCCTCGGACAGCCGCTGCAACGCCTCGGACATTTTGTCGCGATCAGCGTTGGAGTTGGGCTCGACGGCCATCGAAATGACCGGCTCAGGGAAGGTCGGCGGCTCAAGCATAACATCCAATTCCTTATCACACAGCGTGTCGCCGGTGGTGACGTTCCGGAGTCCCACAATCGCAGCGATATCCCCGGAGTAAACCGAGTCCACATCGGTGCGTTTGTCGGCCTGAAGCATAATGAGGCGGCTGACGCGATCGCGTTTGCGCGTGCGCGGATTGTAAATGGTGTCGCCCTTCTTGAGTTGCCCGGAGTAAACGCGGATAAAAACCAGCTTGCCCACGAACGGGTCGGTCCAAAGTTTGAAAGCCAACGAACAAAACGGAGCGTCGTCATTCGGCTCAATCGTGACCTCCGTGGTTTCGTCGTCCGCCTCGACCGCAGTAGCGGCGGGAACCTCGACCGGCGATGGCAGATAGTCTACCACGGCATCCATGAGTGGTTGCACGCCCTTGTTTTTGAAGGCAGACCCTCCGATGACAGGTACTATTTTCAAGTCGCAGGTCAGCCGCCGAATAGCCATCTTTAGTACCTCGGTGGTGATCTCCTTTTCCTCAAGCACCATCTCTGCCACATCATCGTCGAGGTTAGACACGGCGTCAACGAGCTGCTCCAAAGCCATCTCGGCTTCGTCCTTAAGGTCGGCGGGGATATCCGTGATGTCGTACTTGACACCGGTTTCGTCGGTGGGATCGTAGACGATCGCTTTTTGGCTCACGACGTCGATCACGCCTCTAAGATTGTCTTCCGCGCCAATCGGAATGCCAACCGGGTGCGCCTCGGCACCAAACTTGATGCGCAGATCGTTGATGGCCTTGTTAAAGTCGGCACCGGTGCGGTCCATCTTGTTGATGAAAGCGATCCGAGGAACTTTGTATTTGGTGGCCTGCCGCCAGACGGTCTCGGACTGGGGCTGCACGCCGGCTACGCCGCAGAAAACAGCTACGGCACCATCGAGCACACGCATGGAGCGCTCCACCTCTGCGGTGAAATCCACGTGGCCGGGGGTGTCGATGATGTTGATGCGATTATCGATCTCCGTGAAGAGCTTGGCCAAGCCATCATCCTTCTGCTTCCAAAAACAGGTGGTGGCCGCCGAAGTGATGGTGATGCCGCGTTCGCGTTCCTGCTCCATCCAGTCCGTGACAGTGTTTCCGTCGTGAACCTCGCCGATCTTGTGCATAAAACCGGTGTAGAAGAGGATCCGCTCCGTGGTCGTGGTCTTGCCGGCATCAATGTGGGCTGCGATGCCAATGTTGCGGGTTCGCTCAAGCGTATACTCCCTATCAGGCGAGTTGATGTTCTTATTCTGTTCCAAAGTGGCGGTCATTAATTCTTGTCGCTAAAAAAACCAGCAAAACCATACTAAAAAACCAAGCTATTTCAGAGATCGTCTCATCCACGTATAAACCGTTGGATGCGAGGCAACCTGGCCAAGCCCTTGGCCAAGCGAACTCTTCTTCCCTACCAGCGGAAGTGTGAGAATGCCTTATTGGCTTGGGCCATCTTGTGCATCTCGTCTCTCTTGCGAATGCAACTACCCTGACCTTCACTGGCGTCCCTGATTTCAGTGGCCAAGGCATCTTTCATGGGCACTCCCTTCCGGGCCTGCGAAAAACTCACCATCCAGCGCAACGCCAATGCCGTCTGCCGGTTTGTGGTGATCTCGAGCGGAATCTGGTAGGTTGCCCCACCGACACGCCGTGACTTAACTTCGAGCCGTGGCCGAGCATTGGATACAGCGCGCTCCAAAATTTCCAGTGGATCGCTCCCCTGTTTTTCCGCGGCCAACTTGTCGAATGCACCGTAGATGATTTTTTCCGCCAAACTTTTTTTCCCCTGACGCATGGTGAAATTCACCAGCAAGGTGACGGTCTTACTCCCGTAACGGGAGTCCGGTGTTACTTCGCGTTTTTCTGCTCTTCGACGGCGTGCCATGTCTAGTAAAAATCTCTTTCTTTACAACTACTTTTTCTTTCCAGCCTTGGGGCGCTTGACCCCATACTTGGAACGACTGCGACGGCGCTTTTCAACGCCGGTGGCATCCAAGGCACCACGAACGATATGGTAACGGACACCGGGAAGATCCTTCACCCTTCCGCCCCGAATCAGGACGATGGAATGCTCCTGCAACGTGTGACCTTCATCCGGGATGTAGGCAATGACTTCGAACCCGTTGGTCAAGCGAACCTTGGCGACCTTCCGCATGGCGGAGTTCGGCTTCTTGGGAGTCCTGGTGTACACCTGCAGGCAGACTCCCCGTTTAAACGGGCAGTTCTCCAGCGCCGGAGAGGTTGTTTTGGCTTTCACCTTTACCCGGCCTTTTCGGACTAATTGATTAATTGTCGGCATTAAAAAATCTTTTAAAACTAAGCCTTTTAAGCGCTAACCCCGCTCAAAGGGGCGCGGAGAGTACCAAAAAAATGTTCTGATGCAACAGGTTTTTTGAACATTTTTCAGACTATTTTGTCGGCCCTGCCTCACCCGAGGAGAGGATTGTCGAAAATAGGTTCTTCCTGCTGCGCTTCCTCACTGGGAGTATCGGCGATCTCCTCGGTCATCGG
>JABGZB010000262.1 GCA_018674955.1 Verrucomicrobiota bacterium
CGTCGGCGACAAGCCGCTTGGCCGCCTCGAACGTCTCGACCGGGTCGGGCAGCAGGTAGCGAGGGTCGGGGTGGATTTCGAGTTTCACCCACTTTGGTAAACCGGCGGCGGCGGCGAGCTTGGCCAAGCGCACTGCCTCGTCGGCGTTCATCGCGCCGCTGGTGTTTGGCATGATGAGGTAGCGCCCGGGATCGATGAACTCGAGGATGTTCGCGAACGGGTCGTTCTTGCCGGTGAGGTCGGCGCGGCGCAGGGCCACGGTGACGACCTGCGTGCCGCTCGAGGCGAGCGCGTCGCGCATCGACTCGGGCGAGGCGAACTTGCCCGTGCCCAGGAATAGGCGCGAGTCGAACGTGCGATCGGCAATGGTCAGCGGCGAAGTCTCCAGCGACATCGGGGAAAAACTAGGCGAGCCAAGTGCCGTTGTCGAGGCGACGGCTACTCCCTGGGCTTCGGCTTCGCAGGGCGGGGGCGGGGGCCGAACAGGGCGGTGCCGATGCGGACGATCGTGGCGCCTTCCTCGATCGCCACTTCGAAGTCGCCGCTCATGCCCATGCTGAGGTGTTGCATCGGCGCGCCGAGTTTTTGTTCGCACGCCTCCTTCAGTTCGCGCAGTTGCTGGAAGATGGGTCGCACTTTTTCCGGCTCAGGCACCCATGGGGCGAGGGTCATAAGGCCGTGAATCTCCAGCCGTGGCAGGTCGTTGATCGGCTCGAGGACGTCGAGCAACTCTGCCGGCTTGAAACCGTACTTCGCGCCCTCGCCGGCGACGTTGACCTCGAGCAACACTGGCATGTCCTTGGCGGCGTTGTGGGCGTGCCGGTTGATTTCCTCGGCGATCGACATGCGGTCGACGCTCTGAATCATACGGAACAACCGCACCGCGTCGCGGCATTTGTTGGACTGCAAATGACCGATGAGGTGCCACTCGAGATTGCCGGGGCAAGCGGAGATTTTCAGCTTGGCCTCCTGGATTTTGCTTTCGCCGAAGACGCGGCAGCCGTGATACGTCAGCTCTCGCACGGCGTCGGCGCTGTGGTTTTTTGAGACCGGCAGCAGCATGACCTCCGCCGGGTCGCGCCCGGCGAGCTCGCAGGCGTCGTTGATCCGTTCGCGGATGCCGTGCAGTCGTTCGTCCAACTCCATGCGCCGATTTAGCCACAGCAACCCCGGCGGCGGCAAGGTCGTGCTATTTCGTTTTTGGCCAAGCGGGTTAGCCGAACAACTCTCCGTCGGCGAAGAATCGTTTGAGTTCCGCCTGGCCGTTTTCGACTGAGTCGGAGGCGTGAACCACGTTCTTCATTTTATCCTGGCCGAAGTCGCCGCGCAGGGTGCCTTTTTCGGCAACAGTCGAGTCGGTCGGGCCGACCATCTCGCGGATGCGGACGATCGCGTTCTCGCCGCGAAGCGCGATCGCCACCACCGGCGACGACTGCATAAAGGCCTGAATCTCAGGAAAAAAAGGCAGCTCGGTCAGATGCGCGTAATGCTCGCGCAGGATCTCCTCCGACAGGCGCATCATCTTCACGCCGAACACATCGAAGCCGGCTTCCTCAAAGCGCTTCAACACCTCGCCGCATTTGCGGCCCTCCAGACAATCAGGTTTCAAAAGAACCAGCGAATCTTCCATAAGCGCGCGAATCATGGGGCCGAATTCCCTGGTGAAAAGCGAAAAGTGATTTCAAGGCGATTTTCCTCCGCTTGGCCAAGCGGGAGGGGGTTCAATTAAACGCAGAGGACGCAGAGGGGTTTCACTGAATTGCGGCAGTGTCGTGGAGTGCGGCTGTCCCCGCCGCTTTTGGGAGCGTTCCAAAGCTGAGCACAGCGCAGCACTCCAAGACGCTGCCGCGTGACTTGGAGCGCCTTGGCCAACCGTTGCTCAGGTGATGTGGGCGCCGGTGGCGTTGGTGTAGACAGCGTAGAGGCTTTGGCTGGCGGTCATGAACAGCCGGTTGCGTTTGCGGCCGCCGAAGCAGACGTTTGAGCAAATCTCCGGCAGCCGGATTTGCCCGATGCGATCGCCGTTCGGGGCGAAGGTGTGCACGCCGTCGTAGCCGGCTCCGACCCAGCCCGCGCTTGCCCAGATATTGCCATCCACATCGGCGCGGATGCCGTCGGCACCGCCTGCTGCCATTAGGCTTGGCGTGTTCTTTTGAGCCAATTCTTTGGTTGTTGCCAGCCTGTCTTCGCCCTGGGCTTTCAAGGCTTTCATCGAGGCGAACTCTTTTCCGTTTTTCAGCTTCACGCCATCGACGTCCCAGACTTTGATGTTTTTCCCCGTGCCGCTGTCGGAGACGTAGAGTTGGCTCAAGTCGGGCGAGAAGCAGAGGCCGTTTGGCTTGTGAATGTCATCGGTCAACTTGGTGATTTTTCCGCTCTTGGCGTCGATGCGGTAGACGGCTTCCTTGAGTTCGAGCGGGCCTTTGTTGCCCTCGTAGTCGGACAGGCTGCCGTAGCCGGGGTCGGTGAACCAAATCGAGTCGTCGCCGCGATGGACGACAGCATCGTTCGGCGCGTTGAATGGTTTGTCATCGAACGTGGCCGCCAGCACGGTCTCGGTGCCATCGTACTCGTAGCGCACCACGCGCCGGTGTCCGTGCTGGCAGGAGATTTGCCGGCCCCGATAGTCGAACGTGTTGCCGTTGCTGTTGCCGCTGGGTTTGCGGAAGACGGTCACGCGGTTGTCGTCCTCGACCCAGCGCAGTTGTAGGTCGTTCGGGATGTCGCTGAAAACCAGATACCGCCCGACACCGTTCCAGGCGCAGCCCTCGGTCCAGAGGGCGTTCGGGCTGGTGTAGAGTCGTTGAACCGGCGTGTTGCCGATCTTGTATTTGTCGAAGCGCGGGTCGAGCGAAATGAGGTCGGGATCGGGATATCGCGTCGGGTTTTTGCCGGTCCAATCCCGAGCGGCGGCGGTAGCCAAGCCGGCTCCAGCAACGGCGGCGGTGGCGAGAAAATTCCTGCGATCAATGTGGGTCTTGTTCATGATGTTTCAGGGCTAAACGATGGCGCGCAGCTTCGCTTGGCCAAGCGGTTGGCGCAAGAAAAAGCTCGCGCTTGGCCAAGCGGTTCCGTTGGATGGCCCAAGCCGATGAGCGATGGATTCCCACAAATGTTCCGTGTGCGGCAGCAGTTCAATGCCACGCCGCCGGTCGATGTCGCCGCCTCGGTTGCCGATGGTTTTGCGACGATTCGCGATCAATTGAAGCCGGGCATGCGTGTCGCCGTGGGTGTCGGCAGTCGCGGGATTTCAAACTTGGCCAAGGTTGTCGCCGCCGTGATCGGCGAGCTGAAAAGCGCCGGCGCGGAGCCATTCATCCTCCCGGCGATGGGCAGCCATGGCGGCGCGACGCCGGAAGGGCAGGCTGGGTTGCTTGCCGACTACGGCGTTACCGCGGCGTCGATGGGCGTGCCGGTTCGAGCCTCGATGGAGACCGAGTCGCTTGGTCAAGTGGAGCGCGGACAGGAC
>JABGZB010000263.1 GCA_018674955.1 Verrucomicrobiota bacterium
CTCCGCGATCGTCTCCGCGTCGTCCTCGTCAATCGCCTCCCGAATGCTCGACGCCGTCACCTGATAACAGTGACAAATCAGCGTGTCGGCCGATTGCGTGCGCGTCTGCGCGGGCATATCCAAAATCGTTGCCATCGTGTGAAAGCAACCAAGACATCGGGCAAAACCGACGGCAAGGCAAGCATTATTTGAGACTGAGTCATATTTGCAAATATTCAAAAATACTCGGAAAAAGAGTACCGGAAATGATCCGTCGCTTCCACCTCCGTACCACTCTGGAAAAAGGGATCATGTCACAACCCATTCTGTTGCACATACGAAAACACTGTCCTTACTGTTTGAGTTCTGGCTGTATAACCGAGCTTGTGCTTGGGGTTTCCTCCTCTTCGCCGGAATAAGGCTTTAGGCGAAGAGGTCGAGGATAGGTTTACCCTTGCCATCCTTGGTCAGATAAAAGGGTCGCTTCTCGATCTCGTAGTTGTGGTCGGCAGGTATGCCGAGGGCGTGAAACATGGTGGCGTGGAGATCGGGTATAGTGACGGGGTTCTTGGTTACCAGTAGCGGGCGTTCGTCAGCAGTTTCGCCGTAGAGAAAGCCTTTCTTAATACCACCGCCGAACATCAGGACAGAACCTGAGCCGGTGAAGTGACGATGTTGGCCATAATGCTTCATTTCTTTAAGAACGTCGGTCTTGGCCCGGGACTGGTCGCGCGCCGAACTGCCGGGTACCCCCTCGATGATCATGTCGCGGCTAAACTCACTAGCCAGCACCACGAGAGTGCGGTCAAGAAGGCCGCGAGTCTCGAGGTCGAGGATCAATTGGGCAATGGGCCGATCGATTTCCTTTTTCATTTGGCGCAACGTGGTATGCCCGTTTTCGTGTGTGTCCCATTTCTTGAACGGATAGTAGCCGGTGGTGACCTCGGTGAAGCGAGCCCCTGCTTCGACCAAGCGGCGGGCCAAGAGACATCCACGCCCGAACTGGCCGGTGTCGTATTTTTCGAAACTGTCTTTGTCCTCGAGCGAAATATCGAAAGCTTGAGCGGCTTTCTTGTCGCCGAGAATTCGGTAAGCGTTGTCCATCGAGCGAAGCAGGGAATCCCGTTGGAAGGAAGATCCGTGTCGGGCGATGGGAGAGGTTTCGGCCAGTTTTGCAAATGCCTTGTATCGATTACTGAAGCGTGTGACGTCCATTCCCGCGGGAGGCTGGACTGCCTTTGCTGCGAGATCGGGATTGGGAATCATGAAGGGGCCATGCTCGCTACCAAGGAAACCGGCGGTGTGAAAGGCCTTGAGCGCCTCGGTTTCACCACCGGCGTTCATTACTTGTCCAACGTCAATGAAAGGAGGCACGGCGGGATTGCGCGGCCCCAGACTCTTGGCTATCCATGACCCCAAGTGTGGCGCCGCCACCGTCAATGGAGGTTCGTATCCGGTATGCCAATGGTACTGATGTCGACTGTGCAGAATGTGGCCTAGATCGGCTACTTTGTGCGAACGTATGAGGGTGCCTCGATCCATCACCTTGGCAATGTTTTCCAAGCCCTCTGTGATTTTTATGCCGTCTACGCTGGTGTCAATGGCAGGGAAAGTGCTGATAACCTTCTCCAGCGGAACACCCACTTCGAAGGGGACGTAACGCTTGGGGTCGAAGGTATCGGGAGCAGCCATGCCGCCACCCATCCACAAAATGATTATCGAATCCGCCTTAGCCTCGGGCCACTTGGAGCGGGGAGCTGAACCGATGGCTTGTTGAGGAACTCCAGCAGCCAAGGCAGCCAGAGTAGCAGAGGAGGCGGTTTTGAGAAATTCGCGTCGGTTGTTCATCTGATTCAATAGAGAAGCTGGAATTCGGGTTGTAGGACGAGGACCCATACGAGGTCCGCGACATTGGCGGCACTGGGCTTTTCTCCCAGCAGTCCGGCGGCGGCCATTTTTTCGTCCTGAGTTGGTTTGCGCAGGAAGGCGTTTTGAAAAAGATCCTCGATCAATTGGTCAGACGTTCTTTTGCTGGAGGCCCATTTCGCGCCGACGTTTTGCACCACCTTGTGCATGATGTCTCCGTTGCTCAGCTCGAGGGCTTGCAAAGTGGTCGGGCGGTTGTCGCGTGAGGTCGCCACTTGGTCGCGCTTGGGACGGCCGAGGATACGCATGAGGCGATCCAGGTTGCGCAGGCCATGGCGCTGGAATGCGGGACGTTTGGCGGGTGGAGCGGCAGCTTCACCAAGCTGAGCCAATCCATCAAGGAGTTGTTCTGCCCGCAGACGTTTTGTGAGTGGACCCTTGAAGGTAAAGTCTTCCGCTTTTTGGTTGGGCACAGGCTCGACGGTGGGTAACCGGTAAGCTTGCGAGGTGGTCAGGATGCCCATTGTGTGCTTCAAGTCGTGGCCGTTGGCAGCAAAGTCCCGGGCAAGCCAGTCAAGAAGATCAGAGTTCCACGGATGGTTGTCCATTTCATCCACGGGTTCGACCAAGCCTCTACCGAAGAAGGAAGCCCATATTCGATTTATGATGACACGAGAAAATCGGCCGTTCTCCTTTTTTGTCATGAGGTCTGCTAATTGATTGAGCCGCATCTTGCGAGAGGCTTTTGGATCTACTTTGCCAAGCTCAGGGTAGACAAAGGCGGCGGCAACCTTGTTCCCAGTGGGCTTGTCGCAGCGATGCTTTTCCATGGGGGCGTTGGCGAAGACGGAGGCAAAGGCGTAGGATTGGTCGAGGGTCCAGTCGTTGATGAAGCTGTCGTGACAGGATGCGCACTTGAGGTTGAGTCCGAGAAAGACTTGAGCAACGTTCTGGGCAGCCTGCATCTCTACGACCTGTGAGGAATTGACTGTGCCCCGCCATTTTATACCGTCGATGAAGGCGGCTTGTTCACCGGAATTAGGGCTGAGCAACTCGTGGGCGAACTGGTCGTATGGCTTGTTCGCCTTGAGCGAAGCCTTCAGCCAGTTGGTGAGGCGGTACTTGTTGCCGCCGTGATATTGCCGGGTGTAGCTGTTGCGGAAGGCGTCATTCCAAAAGGAGATCCAGTGCTGCATGTAATGCTCGTCATTGGCCAAAAGGGTGTCCACCACCTTTTCGTATTTGGCCAAATCCTTATCTTCGGCGAAGGACCTGTACTGTTCTGGAGTAGGGGGAAGTCCGATGAGGTCGAGGTAGGCACGCCGAAGAAACGTTCGATCGTCCACGGGTTTTTTTTGCTTCACACCCTTCTTATCAAAATAGGACTGGAGGAAACGATCGACGGGATTCTTGAGGCCGTTTTTCACAGATGGCAGCTTGACCACGCGTGGAGCAAGGGGAGCCTTGCGCCATTCGGCAAAACTGTAACCTCTGGGCCACGCGAGGCCTTCATCAATCCATGTTTTGATCAGTGCAATTTGTTTCGGAGTGAGCGGTTCGCCCTTGGAGGGCATGCGCTCATCAGGATCCTTGGAGGCGATGAGTTGAAATAGTAGGCTGCCCGCGCTGTTGCCAGGCTTGGCGGCTTTGAGCATTGTGTTACGGGTATTAATAGAAAACTCGCCTTTAGCCTCATGCCCGGAATGGCAGCGGGAACATTTGTTTTTTAATAGCGGCTGGATGTCTTTCTTAAAATCCACTGCCTGGGCTGGGAAGACTGCAATTGCAAGAATAATGGCGAGGCTAACACGCACGGCCAAAGGATGAGGCCCTTGACATTGATTGTCAGGACAAATTCTTTTCTGCGATTCGCCCTCCCTACGTCCCAGCATTGACTTAATCTACGACATTGAGCAAATAATCAACCCGTCCAAGCTAACGAAAGCACGGGACCAGTTTGGATATCAGTGTTTTTGCTGGTTGCACTGATGTGCACTGATGATTTGTGCCAACGTGGTAGCTGGCCCGCAGAGAGCATTCCTGGCGGTTCTATTGGCACTTCTGCTGGGCTTGAAAAGGACCTGCCAACAGAGGGGAGAGGATTCCGACTCACTAGTGAACATGAACCAAAGACAATTGCTTCTTACAACCGCACTTATGCTAATGGCTTGTCTGGCCTCCGTACAAGCCTATGCCGTGGACGAGTCCAGAAAGCAGGAGGGCCCGATAGGCGCCTTTCTCGGCAAGCCTCGTATGGAAGCCCAGCCGCTCTTCAAGGCAATACGCCATCCCAATATCGTCGTTTCTCTGAAGGGGACGGTTCTCGCCACCTTGGGAGACAAAAAGCTTCTTGCCCGTCGTAGTGTGGATGGAGGCAAGACTTGGGGAGAAGAGATCATCGTCGCTGAGCCGGCTTTTCAGGGGGGGGGCTTGACCGTCGATGAGACCACCGGAGACATCCTAGCGTTCGCCGAGGATCGGCACCCACCCGCTCCGTTGTCGGTCTATCGCAGTCAGGACGACGGTAAGACATGGCAGAAAATCGAAGTCACGATTCATCCTGACACCCGCGGAAACGTGCCGTCGATGCACATGAACGAACACGGCATCACCTTGCGACACGGTAAACATGCCGGGCGATTGATCCGCGCGGCGCGTCATTACGGCGAGGCTAATTACCCAAAGAAACACTGGCCGACGCACTACACCACCGCAATCTACAGCGACGATCACGGAAAAACCTGGAAGACCAGCAACCCGTTCTCGGAGATGGGTACCGGCGAGGCAGGGGTCGCCGAACTGTCCGATGGCCGGCTCTACTACAATTCCCGCTCTCATTGGAATGCGAAGAAGCCGCCGCTGCGGCGCCGCGAGGCATGGAGCGCCGACGGCGGCGAGACCTGGACCGGTTGGCGGATCGTCGACGTCCTGCCCGACGGACCGCAGGACACGAACTACGGCTGCTTTGCCGGACTTGTTCGCCTGCCGATTGCGGACCGAGACATCTTGCTCTACAGCAACTGCGACAGCACTGCCGGCCGCAAACATGGCACGGTCTGGGTGAGCTTCGACGGTGCAAAGACTTGGCCTTTGAAGCGACTGGTTTGGAAAGACCCCTTCCAATATTCCTCCCTTTCGGTAGGACGGCCAGGTACGGCAAGCGCAGGTTGGATCTACATGCACTTTGAAGGCCGGCTTCCCCAGACACGTGTCGCACGGTTTAATCTCTCCTGGCTAATGGCCGGCGAACCGACAGGTGATGGAGAGGTTCCCGCCAAACCTGCCACAGATTAGTCACCACCCTTCTCCGCAAACACGGAGCCAAGACACGTGATGAATTGAAAGCTGAAGGCAAATGAAACACTTCCTGCTTACAACAGTTGCAGCCGTGGTTTTGGTGTGAGGCTTTGTAAGGATAGGGACATTTTTTTGGAGGTGCGATTACTGTGAACTGGAATCAAAAAAATGGCCTTCTCATCCCTTCCTAAAAGTAATGGAGGTTTTTGGGGTGCGCGGACACCGTTTGCACCAAGCCGTTGTCCCGTTTATTATGGTTGGGTGATTGTTCTTGTGGCGACAATCGGTTCTATCTTTAGCATTCCTGGCCAAACAATGGGGTTTAGTGTCTTTACGGATGTGTTGATGAAGGAACTTGGCCTGAGTCGCGTGGAACTTAGTTTGGCTTACTGCATTGGAACTGTCGCGAGTGGCTTGACACTTCCATGGCTTGGAAACGTCTTGGATCAATGGGGAGAACGGAAGATGGCAGTCGCTTCAGTCATTGCGACCGGGTTGATTTTATTATACATGGCCAAGGTGGCAGTGATTAGTCATGCGCTTGGCAAAGTGCTGCCCACTGGTGTTGCAGCGTTTGTGGTGATTGGTATTGGCTTTTATCTTATCCGTGCATCAGCTCAAGGCGTGCTGTCTTTGACATGCCGAAACGCTATCGGAAAATGGTTCAATCACAAACGTGGCTTGGCCTTGGCTATTAGCGGGGTCCTGGTGTCATTCAGTTATTCGTTTGCACCACAAGGGCTCAATTGGTTGATTGAACGATTCGGTTATGATGGTGCTTGGTTTACGATGGGAATAACCACTCTAATTGTAATGGGTCCTTTGGCTTGGTTGCTTTTCCGAAATGAACCAGAGGAAGATGGCTTGGAAATGGATGGGGGTAGTAAGCCGATGAAAGAGTCAGACAACCCGGACATGTATGTAAACCGGGCGTTCACTCGTGGTGAAGCGATGAAAGACTACTCCTTTTGGGTGTTCAACATTACATTTTCTTTTTACGGAATGTATGCAACAGCATTCACGTTCCACATACTGTCACTGGGAGGAGAATACAATTTCGAGAGTAATCGGATTCTCTCACTGTTTGTTCCAATTGCAGCAACGAGCGTAATAACCAATTTGGTTTTCGGATTCATAAATACCCATCTGAGACTGAAGTCTCTTTTGTTCGTTATGAATCTTGGCTGTGTCATGGCTGCACTCGGCATGTTTTTCCTAAATAAACCTGGAGGAGTTCCGGCGTATGTGATCGGCAACGGTATTGCCAGCGGGGGTTTCGTAAGTTTGACTGGGATCGTGTTCCCACGTTTCTACGGACGGCTTCACCTTGGAGCAATCAGTGGCGTGAACATGTCCGCAATGGTGATCGGAAGTGGGCTTGGTCCACTATTATTTGGTTTATGCCAACATCTAACCGGCAGTTATAAGGAAATGCTTATCGCGAGTATTATCGTCCCTACACTATTAGCGATTCTCAGCCTAAGAGCTGACAATCCACAACGCAAATTAATCAATAAGACCTCCTCCGCAAACACGGCGGCAAGACGAGTGAATAATTGAAAGCTGAACGTGAATGAAACACCTCCTACTCACAGCAATCGCAGCCGTGCTGGTTGTGGGGTGTGGGCCGTCGGTTCCAGACATCTCAATTTACGAGGCTCCCAGAGAAGGAAACATCGAAGTCGTCAAACAACACATCGCTGCTGGGACGGATGTGAAGGCTGTGTGGCATGTGATGGGGAAGGCTCCTTTGCATAATGCGGCTTTTGGCGGACACAAGGAAGTCGTCGAACTACTCATCGCCAAAGGTGCGGATGTGAATGGGAAGGATGATGTTGGAAAGACACCGCTAGACACGGCCATTGGCGAAACCGCCGCCCTTCTCCGTAAACACGGCGGCAAGAAGAGCGAAGAATTGTAAGCCGCTGGCAACTAAACCAACCCACTCCACCACTTGAACGCCGCAGGGTTGTTGTTCCTGACCGTGTACAATTATGTCGGGCTGAAGGCTTTTGCGGCAACAGTTAAAACGCCTTGCAAACTGCGGTTGGCGTGGTCAGAGTTCACCTGCCATGCACATCCAAATTGTCAACTTCAACTTAAATGATGTTTCTAGTCAGGATTACGAAAATTCGTGCAACGAGATAGCGCAAGCTTTTGCTGACCTGCCTGGATTACAATCTAAATATTGGCTAGCGGACAAAGAAAACAATACCTATGGCGGGGTATACTTATGGGAAAGCCACGAAGCCATGCAAAGCTATCTCGAATCGGATTTATTCAACCAAGTAGCAACTAATCCTGCATTCAAAAATGTTTCCTCCAAAGACTTTAGAGTTTTGGAAGGGCCGACCAAAACTACTCGCGGTTAAGCTAGCCCACTCCACCACTTGAACGCCGCACGGTTGTTTTAGGCTCTTGGAGCCATAGACCAAAGAAATAAAGAAATGAAAGACCGATTGTCCAAGCTAAGTGTTTTGGTTGTCAGCTACAAATATGATTTGAGAGAAGACAACGACTTAATTGAACTCAGCAAAGATGAAGACATGCTGAAAATCTGGAGCACGATTCCTGGACTCGGGGTTAAGCTTGCATTAGCGAATCCTGAGGAAAATGAATACGGTGGCGTTTACCTATTTGAAGATGCCCCTTCATTGGAGTCGTTCCTTGCTTCTCCTCTTCTCAAAGAGTGGGCTGAGCATCCTGACGTTAGTGAGCTTAAGTTTAAGAAATACCAAGTCTTGCCAGGTTTTACTCAGAAGACGATTAAACCAGATTATATCAGCGGGGATTTCATTAACGATCTAGCACCAAAAAATTAATTAGTGGCTTCTTTTGGTTTCTCCAAACCAAGACTATCAGTTAATTGCTCGTTGCGGTTTATGATGCCTCTCTGCATCTCCCTTTTGCAGAAAGATTCTCCAAGCCCAAATCCATTATTGATGAGTTGAGCGTGTGGAGTTGGAAACCCCCCGCCGGGTGCTTGAGTAAGAAAAACTAAGGCTCAATCTTCCAATATGCTTGGGCCTCTTCTTTTGTGACTAACTCCCGATAGTGCCTAAACAACATCGGCGTATCTCGATGGCCCATTTCCAGAGCCGTTTTGTCTGCTGATTGGTGGAAGGCTAGATGGTAACTGGCGTAGGAGTGGCGCATGATGTCTGGTTTCCATTCCAAGCCTGCTTTTTGAAGTATTCTGGATAGACGTTTGGGCTTGTTGATCGGGGGCAGGTCGCCACCAAGCCGAAGCCATGCCTTGAGGTTGCTCGAGAGGCTCACCAAACGGCGTTTACGGGTCTTGGCATTGGCGGCAGTAATCTCAATGTACTGGTCAGTGAAGTTCTGTTGTTGCAGACGTTGAATTTCCAAGGGGCGAACACCAGCAAAGAGTCCGATGGCAAGATAGGGGATCATTCCGGGGTCAGTTTTAAATGCCGTTAGGAGGAGTTATTGAGCCTCGGAAGAGTGAATATGGATGGCGGGGAATTGTCGCCCATGGGCCGCTTTACGGCCTTGCACGGGTTGCTCACACAGTAGCCTTCTCGCACGCACCAAGTGAAGAAGGGGCCAATCTTGGCGAGCACTCCATCAATAGTTGAACGGGCCCATTTGCGCTCGGCAAACCAGTGCTCAATGTGAGTGGGGGTGATGGTGTTGGTGTCTAGAGTTCCGTATTGGGTTGAGAGTTGGTTAAGCATTAAATGGATCTGTTTGAAGCTTGCTTCACGTAGGGAGCGGAATTTAAGAGTGGAAAGGTAAATGGGGATAATCTGGGCGAGCGGTTTGGGGGTAGGGTAGGGACGGATCTTGGCTGCCAGTACGGTCTTTAGTAGGGGGAGTTTTCTCTGCTGTGCGACATCAAATGCGGCGATGATGTCCTTTTGTTCTAGTGGAGAGCGACTGCTCCAGAAGTTTTCACAACGTGTGTCGCTCCTGAGCTCTTGCATCCACTGGATGGCGAGTTCTTTGGAAACAAAGAATCGCTGCTTACGTTCGCCATCAACGTATGAGGACACCCTCCACCGGGTATTGCCGTGGTTGACTACTTTCCTAAGTTGCATCCGCTAACCATTCGCTAACCATTTTTTCTGAAAGTGGATGCGTATGAAGAGCGGGTACAAAAATGCGAAGCTAAAGAAGCTTAGGAAAATTGAGAAGAATGGTGCGCACTGTTGGACTTGAACCAACGACTTCTACCGTGTGAAGGTAGCACTCTACCACTGAGTTAAGCGCGCATCAGC
>JABGZB010000264.1 GCA_018674955.1 Verrucomicrobiota bacterium
GGCACAACGAGATAGCTGAGTTACTGCTCGCCAACGGGGCACAAGTGAACGCAAAAGCCAGGAACGGCCGAACTCCTCTGGACTGGGCAGAGCAACTCGGCGTGGAAGAGATGGCCAAGCTCTTCCGCCGCTGGGAGCTTGACATCGAGGCAATTACTGAATGAAAATGCCTCGAGCCGCGTATCTGTTTGCGGTCGTGTTCATAAAAAACCAAAATGGTAAAAACTGATTTGAAGTTGAAGGCGCAGGTTTGCTGCGTGTCGGTGTTGTTTCTACTGCTGGGTATGGCTTCGGCTGCAACGGCGGCGGGAGAGTCCGGAGTCAAGGCCCCGGCGGGCATGGCGGCGCTGCCGCTCACGCTGCCCAAGCCGATGTTTGTCGGCACGCCCCAGAACATCAAGGGGGGTAAGCAGCTCGAGAAGCCGCTCGGCAAGCCGCGTCCGCCGATGTTTGCGCCGAAGGGTGTGAAGAACCTCGCGCTGGGCAAGAAGATCAGCGGCAGCGACGAGGAGCCGATCATGGGCGAGCTGAAAATGATCACCGACGGCGACCGGGAGGCTGCGGACGGCAGCTACGTGGAGCTTGGTCCGTTCACGCAGCAGATCACGATCGACCTCGAGGCCGAGCACGACATTTACGCAATGGTGTTTTGGCATTACCACAAGCAGGCTAGGGTTTATTTTGATGTCATCGTGCAGGTCTCGAACGATCCGGAGTTCAAGAAGTCGACCACGGTTTACAACAACGACCACGACAACTCCGCTGAGCAGGGTGTCGGCAAGGACAACCATTACGTCGAGACTTCCGAGGGACGGTTACTCGACGCGAAGGGTGTGCGCGGCCGTTATGTGCGCCTTTACAGCGGCGGCAACAACGCGAGCGACCTGAACCACTACATCGAGGTGGAAGTGTACGGCAAATAGGCCGGTCGCGTTCCCGCTGTTTCAATTCGGCTGCCGTGTGGTGTACCCTGTAACGCCCGGCGAATAACCTGTGTGGGGTCGCGGGGTTGCTGTGCGTTCAGTCAATCCAATGAGTCGCCCCATTTTCATACTGCTCATCCTGCTCATCACGGCGGCGGCGGCGGCATTTCGTCTGCCGGATTTGGCGGAGCGTCCCATGCACGGCGACGAGGCGGTCAACGCGGTCAAGCTCAGCGAAACGATCGAGGGCATGGGCTACGAGTACGATCCGCACGAGTACCACGGCCCGACGCTCAACTACCTGACACTCATCCCGGCTTGGCTTGGTGGCGTCGGGAGTTTTGTCGAGTTGCAGGAAGCGATCCTCCGCGTTGTGCCGGTCGTCTTTGGGACGCTGCTTGTTTTGTTGTTGCTACCGCTCGGGGATGGCTTGGGGCGGGTGGCGGCGGTCTTTGCCGCGCTGTTCATGGCCGTGTCGCCGGCCATGGTTTTTTACAGCCGCTACTTCATTCACGAGATGCTGTTGGTCTGCTTCACCGCTGGCGCAATCGTTTGCGGTTACCGCTACCTGAAACGCCCCGGCATGTTATGGGCTTTACTGGCAGGTGTGTGTCTTGGGTTGATGCATGCCACGAAGGAAACCTTCGTTATTGCCCTTGGCGCGATGGGCGGTGCGGTGTTGGTCATGCTGTGCGCTCGGCGACAGGGAGGGCAGTGGGTCAACGACATTAAACGAGTGAGGCTGGTGCATTGCGCTATGACGCTTCTGGCGGCGGCGGCGGTTTCGGTGACGTTCTTTTCGTCATTTTTCAGCAACGCAAAAGGAGTGGTGGATTCTGTCCTCACCTATTCGACGTACCTTGACCGCGCGGGCCAAACAGGTGTGCATGAGCATCCCTGGCATTACTATCTTGGGTTGCTGGGCCATTACCAATTCGCCGATGGGCCGGTTTTCAGTGAGTTGCTAACTCTCCTGCTGGCATTGGTCGGGTTGGGGTTTGTGGTTAGGGGATCGGTAGGGGGAGTCAATGCCGGGTTGCTTCGTTTTATCGCTCTTTACACGATTTTGATGACGGTTGTTTACTCGTTGATCCCGTACAAAACACCGTGGTGCCTGCTGAATTTTTATCACGGAATCATCCTGCTGGCCGGAGTCGGGGCTGCGGGTTTGTTACGATTTAAGTCGAAGATTTCCAAGGTCGCGCTTGGTTTGTTGCTATGCGTTGGCACTTGGCATTTGGCTTGGCAATCCAATGCTGCCAACAATGAATATAACGCCGACAGTCGCAATCCCTACGTATACGGTCACACTGGGTCGGACATTTTCGATATTGCCGATCGCGTCAAGGAGATGGCGAAGTCTGATGGGGATTGGCGGGACACTCCGATTCAAATCATTTGTCCGGACGATGACTATTGGCCGTTGCCATGGTATCTGCGCGGCTATCTGGTGGAGTACACCAACACGGTGGCGGATGAGACCAAATCCGCCCCGATTATTTTGATACAGCCGTCCTTGGAGGAGGCGCTCATGAGGAAGTTGTTCGAGTTGCCACCGCCCGGGCAGAAGGAACTCTACATGCACCTGTTTGACGAAAACGGCAGGGAGATCAAAATGGAATTGCGCCCGGAGGTCGAGATTCGTGGGTTTGTGTCCAAGTCCCTCTGGGATCGCCATGAGCGTGCCAAGACGGAGGAGAAGCCGGCTGCCAAGTGAGGGTGTTTGTAGAATGATGAAGCGACAGGGTGATCGGGTTGTTGATGTGGGGGCGCGTTCCATCACGGACGCCCATCACTTTGCGCACGAGGCGATGGCCACGGTGTTCGAGTTGTACATTGTGGAGGAGGACGAGGCTTATGCCCGACAGGGGGCACAGGCGGCATTTGCGGAGGTGGATCGACTCGAGTTGGAGATGAGCCGTTTCCTTTCCAACAGCGATATTTCACGGTTGAATGATGCCGAACCCGGCCAAACGGTGGCCTTGGGGATGGACTCTTTCGAGTGCCTCTGCCGGGCGAAGGAGATGTTTGCCAAAACCGGCGGTGCATTCGATATCAGTATCGGTGCATTGTACGGCTGTTGGCTTCATGAGGATCGCACTTTGCGCCAGCCCAGCCCGAAGGAAATCCAGCATGCGTATGCGCTGACAGGATTGAAACATCTGGAATTGGATGAGTCGGGTTTTTGTGCCGAGGTGCTGACGGAAGGGGTGCAGTTCGACTTGGGCGGCATTGGCAAGGGCTATGCGGCGGAGAAAGTCGCGGAAATTCTTCGCGAATGGAGTCTTGACCAAGCCCTGGTGCTGGCCGGAGCCAGTTCGGTGCTCAGCGTTTCGGTGCCTGAAGGCATGAGCGGCTGGCCGATGAAGCTTAGAAATCCAGAAAACCCGAACGAAGTTTTAGCGCGGTTCGAGCTAAAGGAAGGCGCAGTCAGCGGTTCCGGCAGGCAGAAAGGTCAACATATTATTGATCCTCGCTCCGTTGATGTTGGGCCGGTTAAGGGCCGCTTGGCCGCTTGGTCCGTTGCTCCGGACGCTATTGCAGCGGATGCTTCATCCACGGCGTTCATGATGCTATCGGATGAAGAAATCAACGAATATTGCTTGGCGAATGCCAGAACTGCGGCGATAATCCTCCCCCACGCGGACAGCGGAGAATTCTCCAGTCGAACCGTCAGGTGCTTTGGCGAATTGGAGGAGATAGAGTTGGAAGCTTAAATACTTTTCTTTAAACAAATGAATAATCAAATTGATCGAAGAAACTTCATTAGCTCATCAGCTGCGGCTGGTGCCGGACTGATGATCGCGAACAGCGCGCTTGGCCAAGCTGGCGGCAAAAAGGACATAAACATCGCGTTGCTGGGTGCCGGCGCCCAGGGGCAGGTGCTCATGAACGCTATCTTAAAGCTCGGTAGAAATTCGGGTGTTAAATTTCGTGCAGTTTGCGACATCTGGGAAAAGGGCA
The DNA here is from genome assembly GCA_018674955.1 of Verrucomicrobiota bacterium. GTDB lineage: Bacteria > Verrucomicrobiota > Verrucomicrobiia > Limisphaerales > UBA1096 > UBA1096. The sequence goes on from JABGZB010000264.1 coordinate 3,888, forward strand.
ATCTTCGCCGGGTCTCCCGTACCCTTAAAGCCTACGGCAGGCTCGGCCATAAGGGAACGGCTTATGTCGATTATCAGGAGATGCTTGAGAAGGAGAAGGATCTGGATGCGGTGCTGGTCGCCACTCCGGATTTTTGGCATGCCGAGCACACCATCGCCTGCTTTGAAAAAGGCCTTCATGTCTACTGCGAGAAGGAAATGTCGAACAGCCTGGAGGCGGCGAAGAACATGGTGCTGGCAGGGCGCAAGGCTGAGAAGTTGCTTCAGATTGGCCATCAACGCCGAAGTAACCCCCGCTACATTTATTGCAATGAAAAGATTATCAAGGAAGCAAACTTGCTGAACCGGATTACGAATATTTCCGGTCAGTGGCATCGTAGCCGGGCCGGATGTGTCGATCTGGGTTGGCCGGATGGTACAGAGATTCCAAAGGAAACTCTAAAAAAATTTGGCTTCGACGACATGGCTCAGTTCCGGAACTGGCGATGGTACAAGGGTCTGGGTGGCGGCCCCATTGTCGATCTCGGGTCACATCAGATCGATGTTTACAGTTGGTTCCTCGACAATGCTGTGCCGTCTTCGGTCATGGCCAGCGGCGGGGTGGATTACTGGAAAGATCATGAGTGGTACGACAACGCTATCGCCATCTTTGAGTTCCCGACAAAGAAGGGGCTCGTCCGCGCCTCTTACGAGACACTCACCACGAACAGCAGCAACGGGTATTACGAATTGTTCATGGGGGACGAGGGAACTTTGCTGATTTCAGAATCCGCCGGCCGTGGTGAGTTGTACCGTGAAAGTTGGGTCGATGAAGCCAAATGGGATCCTTGGGTGCAGAAGGGCATGATTAATCTCGAGAAGGCCAGCTCCAAGGCTGCGGTCAAGGCGGGTGATGACGAGGTGGACGTACGAGAGTCTGCTACCCCGGCCTTGTATCGCATGCCGATCGAGATGAAGGATCCTTACCATCAACCCCACTTGGTCAACTTCTTTGAGTCGGTCCGGGGCAACCAGACGTTGAACTGTCCGGGCGAGATCGGCTACGAGACCGCGGTCATGGTTCTCAAGGTGAACGAAGCGATTGCCGCGGCTCGAAAGATCGAGTTGAAGCCGGAAGACTTCAAGGTCTAGCCGGTGTTTTTTTACTCGATATCATTTAGATGATTCAAGTCATCCGGACATTACTGCCGCTGGTGCTTTTGTTCGGTGGATTTACCGTTGGCCAAGCGGCGGAAAAGGACAAGGGACTCGGCGATGGTCATGACGGCAACCGCGCTTCCATCACTCACCTCATCGAACTCTGGGATGATAGGGGGAAGCAGATCAAGTCGGCCGATGCTCAACCACGACCCGTCTCCATGCGTAACACCTGTGGCAAGTGTCACGATTATGACACCATGGCCGCTGGTTGGCATTTCCACTCCGGGAGCACCAACGTTCTGAGCGGGCGTGTTGGCGAGCCTTGGATGTTGACTGACAATCGCATCCGAACGCAGATTCCCATATCCAACCGAGACTGGAAGGGTACCTACAAACCAGGCGATGTTGACTTGAACGCCTGGAAGTTCCTCAAAAAGTTTAGCAGCCATTTCCCTGGAGGAAACTACGGTGAGATGGCGCCTTCGGAAGATGAGGAGGGTGAAGGGGATGAGGAGGAAGTCGATACATCGGAGCTTTTCCGTTGGGAGATTTCCGGTAAATACGAAATCAACTGCCTTGCCTGCCATCACGCTGATCGCAAACAAAACCAGAGCGACTCCGCTTTGCAGGCAGCGAAAGAGAACTACCGGTGGGCTGCGACGGTTGGCAGCGGATTGGCTTCAGTGAAAGGGACTGCATCTGAATTGGAAGATTTTTACGATCCAGAATTTGACGGGCAAAAAATCATCACAAGCTATGACAAGAGCCGGTTTGATTCCGAGAACAAGGTCTTCCTCGACATCGTCCGCAAACCGCCATCCAACCGCTGTTACTTCTGCCACTCCACGCAGGATTTGCAAACTCCCGGAAAGGATGAGTGGGTGCATAACGAGGACATCCATATGGCTTCGGGGATGAGTTGCTCCGATTGCCACCGCAACGGCGCCGATCACATGATCAGCCGAGGTGACATTGATCCGTCAAAGAACCCCCACGATTCGGACGGTTACCTGAAGGCTTACGATCTGAAAAAAGTCGCCTCCTTTTCTTGCCAGGGCTGTCACATGGGTAACCCCGGAGCCGATGACCTTGCGGCCCGGATGGGTGGTCACCTCGGTGCACCGGTGCCGAAACACAAGGGCATACCGCCTGTTCACTTTGAGAAACTTTCCTGTACTGCCTGCCACTCTGGTCGTTTGCCCACCGAGAGCACTGCTCGTGTTCGCACCGCCCGGATGCACAAGCTTGGACGGCACGGACCGCACGGTAGGATCAGCCCACAGCTTCCACATGTCATTACTCCGGTTTTTGCGCGCATGGCCAATGGCAAGATTGGGCCGCACAACATGATTTGGCCTTCGTTTTGGGGAACCCAAACCAACGGTGTCGTCAAGCCGCTTGCGCCGAACTTGGTACGTGAAATTGCCCCGGATGAATTGGGAATGGAAATAGCTGAACCGGAGCGTGTCAACGACTGGATAGAGTTGACCGAGAAGCAGATTGGCAACGTTCTGAATTTGATTGGTGAATATGAATGGGAACTGAAGGAAGGTGACCCTAAGCCGGAACCGGTCTACGTGGCTGGTGGTCGGTTGTACAGCCTCAGCAACGGCTTAGTCATATCGACTAAGCACGATGCGGCGGAACCTTATAAATGGCCCATCGCACACGATGTCCGGCCTGCGGCTCAGTCCCTTGGCTCAAACGGGCGCTGCGCCGATTGCCACGACAAGGATTCTCCGTTCATCTTCGGCCAGGTCGAGGTAGATACTCCAATCAAGCCGGCCGAGAAACAGACTGTGGCCATGACCAAGTTTGGAGAACTGGATCGAAGTTATTTCCAGATGTTCGCCTTCACCTTTCTGTTCCGCCCTTGGCTGAAGGTGGTCGTGATCATCTCCAGCATCCTGCTAGGCATGGTGCTGTTACTGTACGCCTTGAAAGGCCTGGACACCGTCATAAAGGCAGCCGGGAAAAAAGTGAGCAGTAAGCAGTGAAATCCGTGTCTCAACTTGAAACTGATGACTGGCGACTGAGAACTGAGAACTGAGAACTAAAGTAATGTTTCAAACCATTTCATGGGTGAGCCTGAGCCTCGTTCTCGCAGGGATCGTGGTACATTGGATCGCGTCTCCCAGCTCGCTCTTGGCCAAGCGGGAGGCGCCGGATGCCGGTGGCCGTCCCTCGTCGGGTTGCGGCGTTGGCAAACTATCCACCTTGGCCTGCGCAGTGGCTTTTGGAAGTCTGGTCATTCTATTCGTCACTGGCTTTGGCGGTCGCCTGCTGCTTGGCGAGGCGATCCACGGCTAC
>JABGZB010000265.1 GCA_018674955.1 Verrucomicrobiota bacterium
AGATGCGGCCGACATTGTAATCGAGCTCCTGAATCGCGTCGCCGTATTCGCCCCAGTTTGAGCTGCCATTGAATTTCTCACTTACACCCAGCGGGTTGTGCAGCATGGTGTGGGGCAGGTAGAGAAAGAATGGGCCTTCTTTGTTCTTCTCAATAAACCCAATGGCCTCGTCGGTGTAAAGCTTTGTCAATTCCTCGGGATCGGCCGGGCGCTTGACGACCTTGTCATCTCGCATCAGGGGGACACCACCTTTAACCTCGAAATAGACAATCTCAACCGGGTCAAGATTGTGCAGCAGGCCGAAATAGTGATCGAACCCCTGATTGCGCGGCAGAAATGGCTCGTGAAACCCAAGATGCCATTTGCCGATGCAGGCGGTGGCGTAGCCGCCCGCCTTCAGCAACTCGGCAATCGTCAATTCGTCGGTATGAATGCCCGATCGCGAATCTGCGCGATGCACCCAAATGTGGTTACCGACCCGACGCGGGTAACACCCGGTCAACAGGCCTGCACGTGACGGGCTGCAAATCGGAGCCGCTGCGTAGTAGTCGGTAAACCGTGTTCCCGCCTTCGCCATCGCATCGATCCGCGGTGTCTTGACCTCCGACGCGCCATAACAACCCAGATCGTAGTACCCCTGGTCATCGATAAAGATAAAGATGATGTTCGGCTTAATCTTCGCCCCCATCAAAGAAACACTCAAACAAAACAAAACTGTAATGACGCTTTTCAATTTCCTAATAAACGTACAAAAATTCATTTGCATTAAGCAAAGCCAAACACAGGTCAGCGAAACCACGTGTTCGAGCATCCACTTGATGCGGTTGAAGGTCTGGCTGGTAATCCTGATACTCAAAAAGTTTCTCCACAAATGTAAACGTCTGGCCGGTATTCTCCTCGTTTGCCAAACGAACCACCTCGGTCGGATACGTGCGGGGTTTAGGGTTGCGCTTGGCTTGCTCTTCAGTCGTTTCCTTCCAAAGTTGCAGGGCATCACCAGCCTCGGCCTTGTTCGGCACACGACCGAACGCAAGCCGGAACGCCCGGCTAATCGCTTCACCATCGCCCTTGGTTTCCTTGAGAACCCGCGCCGCAAATGCCAGGGCGCGGTCAGCGGATTCCTCGCTGTTGAAGAGCGTAAACACCTGCGGTGTCACATTGGAGCTGTCGCGCAATTCACAGGATTTGTCCGGGCCAGGTTGATTGAAGGTAGTCATGAACGGATCCCGTTGGCCGCGTAGCTTGAGAGCGTAAACCGAGCGACGATTACGCTGATCCGGTTTTGTATCCGGAACAAAGCTCGGGGCGAAGGTGCCCATGATCATCCGCGGCTGAAGCGCCGCTTCCATGTTCATATCCGGACGAGCCGGAATACCGCCCGGTTTTCGGTTCAGTTCACCCGTCACCGACAGCATCGCATCGCGCAATTCCTCAGCAACCAAGCGGCGCGGTCGGAATACGGCATAGCTATTGCCTTCAGAATCCAGCTTAGCCAAGCGCTCCGGCGTTGGATATGTGCTCACTCGACGATACGTATCGGATGTCATAATGAGCCGATGCAGCTGTTTTACCGACCAGCCTTTGGCCATGAATTCCGACGCCAACCAATCGAGCAGCTCCGGATGCGTCGGCTTCTTCCCGGTGGCTCCGAAATTATTTGGGTTCCCCACCAAGCCGCGCCCAAAGTGATACTGCCAAACACGATTCACCATCACACGCGCCGTTAACGGATTGTCCTTATGTGTTATCCACTTCGCCAAGGCTGTGCGGCGCCCATTCACTTCCCTAGGAATGTCAGTTTTAAGCCCAACAACACTTAACGCACCCGGCTCGACTGGATCAGCAGGCGAAAACAAGTCGCCACCGGTCAGGATGGACGTCTTTTCTGGAGGCGTTTTAGCGCCTAGATCACTCGCCAGCTTTTGCTGTCGGGTAGCGACTTTTTTCTGAAAGCGCGTTTTGCCATTGTAAACAGTAAACGCAATGGGTCGGTAACGATCCAATCCCCAACTGAACAGCGTGCTCCACTTGCGGCCGAGTCGTTCACGACCAAAATCATTCGGTGTCACCCGTTCCTTTGGCAGACCGCCCAGCATTCGCTTGTTTTCGTCGTTACGAAGTTGGTGATATTTTTTGTGAACCTCGAAGCCATCCCTATTTTCACCTGGCTGGAATGCCGCATTCACTTCGGCAAATTGTGTATTTGCGAACACTGCCTGCATCGAGTAGTAGTCACGAGTGGGTATCGGGTCAAATTTATGATCATGACAACGCGCACACTGCAAGGCATGGCCAAGAAAAACCTGTCCAACAGAATCGGTCACATCATCAAGGAAAAACTGCCGCGTCACCGCCGCCACCGACATGCCCGTCTGCTCCCAGGGCCCCATCCGCAGAAAACCGACCGCAATTTTGTTTTCCGTACTATTTCGATCAATCTCATCGCCCGCAACCTGCTCACGAATGAACTGATCGTACGACTTGTCTTCATTAAACGAACGAATAACGTAGTCGCGATAGCGCCAAGCGTTCGGGCGCTCGAAGTCATTGGCAAAACCGCCACTGTCCGCATAGCGCACCACATCCAGCCAATGCCTCCCCCACTGCTCACCGTAATGGTGAGTTTCCAACAACCGCTCAATGAGGCGCTTATAAGCATCCGGTTTGATATCGTTTACGAAAAATTCAATCTCTTCCGGTGTAGGCGGTAAACCGGTCAGGTCAAAAGTCGCCCGACGAATAAGAGTCAAACGATCCGCTTCAGGAGCCGGCTTCAGTCCGTTAGGTATACCAACGTTGATAAAGGCATCGATTGCGTTGGCGGAATCCATCGGTGCCGGAGGGCGTTTCACCGGTTGATATGCCCATAGATTCTTTGAATCATATTTTCGATTAGTCCAATCCTCGCTCAAGCCACCGCTGGTCTTTACCCGCAAGCCGTCATCGAGCGCCCACAGATCCTGCTGCTTCAGCAGTTCTGCAATCTGCTTCACATCCGGCCAGGGCGCACCACCGACAATCCAATCATTTATGTATGCCACTTGCACCGTGCTTAGCTTGTCATTCTCCTTGGGTGGCATCGACTCCCAGTCATCCTCATGTTCGCGCGTGACAGCTAGATACAACGGACTTTGAAGTGGTTTGCCGGGGACGATCGAGGGTTCCTCGCTTTCACCGCCCTTAAGCAGACCCGCGCGGCTACGCATATCAAAGTCTCCTTTCAGCTTTTTCTTTGGGTCCTCACCATGACAGGCCAGACACTTGACCTTAAAGAGCGGTAGCACTTTCCTCGCAAAGAGTAGATCAGCCTCCACTTTCTCTGCAGCCACGGCTGTTTGGAATCCAAGCACTACAAGCGAAATGGTTGCAATCAGTAGTTTCACTTGTATCTAATATTTTCGTTCACGGCCCGTTCTGCGTCATTGAGTTCCCGGCGAACGATGGCATGTAGGTTTTCAATCGTCCAGATTTAGAGTGAGAACTGGAGACTCATTGCCCAGAATATCCAAACAGTGGATCCGAACGAAAACCTGCGCCTGGGCAAGTCCTTTTCGCATGGGCAATTCCGCACGCCGCGCATGCGGCTCCACACTCTCAAGCAGAAACAGCGGCTCTCCCTGAGCAGATGAATTATCGTGGGCAGTTATTTTAAAGCCAAACTGTGGCAATGTTTGTGAATCCGTTTCCCATGTGACCTCAAGTTTACCTCGCTTGGCCAAGCGCATCTTGGCCGATTTCAGTTTGATCGCCTCATACTTCGGCTTGGTGTCCTTTCGCTTGATCTTGTGCTGCGACGGGTTGTCCGCGCTTGGTCTGGTATCCTTCCCGCCGGCGGTCATAAAATAAAAGGAGCCGTCATCATCGCTGTAAACACCGCCATCCCAGTTCGTCTTGAAGTTGAACGAACGCTTCCCCGACACTAGATCCCAACGGTTCACCGAGTAGCGTCCGCCACCGAACGCATGCCATTCGCCATCTAGCTTGCGCTTCCACCCGCCCCGCAGGTTCGTCGTTCGCGGTTTGCTGCCGGTATTAACCCAGTCCTCGATGAACGCATCCGTGCTCCCCTTGAAAAACGCCTCCTTTGCAGCAACGTCCATCGTCACCAGATGCGTCCATTGCCCCGTCTTTCCCGAGCGCACCCAATAGCCGTAAAAAGTGTGCTCACCGATTGGCCAAGCGCGGGATACCAGCGTGTACCAAGTATCGGTTTCCCAGCCCAATTCAAAGTTCCACGACTTTAGACCGGTCCCCTCGCCGCCGAATTTTTCCGTCAACGTTCCCGCGCCCCGGTGCACGGCTCGAATCGGGGTGGTGTGTTCCTTGTGATCCCAGATGGAAAAAATGTAGATATGCCCCCTCGGGTGCGCCTGAATCCCCGCGTATCCGGCCGCCCTGCCCCGCCAGCCAAGCGCCTCGTAGTAGGTGTACATCGCCTCGCCCGATTTGGGAACGCGGACTTCGTTGATCACGATGTCGCCGTCGAATCGGTCGTCAAAAACAAAGTGCGACGACGGCGCGGAATTTTGCGCAACGACAACGAATGCAGTGGACAGCAGTACAAACGTCAGGGAGAATCTTTTCATCATGAGAGTGTGCAATTCGGCTTGCAGGCACCAAGTGCGTTGGATAAATCTGCGCAACCAGCTCTCGCCCAGCTATCCGTCATCCACCACCAACCGTCGAGATGTTTTTCCTTAAAAACCTCAAACGCACGCGGAGAATTCCTGCAGTGCCAAGACAGTACCACCTGATCTTGACGCTGGAAATTCTCCTGACTGCTTCTGCCTCTTTTGCGGAAGATCGCATCACACTCAACACGAAGGACGATGGCTATCGCGGCATTTGGTACATGAACCAACCACTAAAGTCGGTTTACAAATACAAGTACAGCGGCGGTTTGGGTACCTATTGTGCCAAACATAAGCCGTTTGCGGTCTATTGCGGCACCGTCAACAAAACCTTCTTCTGCTATGGTGGTACGTCCAAGGCAAACAATCGCAGTTTGATACACATGATATCTTACTACGATCATGAAAAAAAGGTCGTCCCTCGTCCCACTATCCTCCTGGATAAAAAGACCGACGACGCGCACGACAACCCGGTCATCTCTGTGGATGCCAAGGGGCATATCTGGATTTTTTCAACATCCCACGGCACCGACCGACCGTCATACATCCACCGAAGCAGGAAGCCGTACAACATCGACGCATTCGAACGGGTTCCTGCCACCAGACTGCAGGATGGCAACCAAGTCGAGATCAACAACTTCTCCTATTTTCAAGCCTGGCATCTCCCACAAAAAGGGTTTGCCTGCTTCTTCACCAAGTACGGTTGGGGCGCTGACCGAGCCTTGGTTTTCATGACAAGCTCAGACGGCGTGGAATGGTCGGAGCGGCAACGACTCGCCACCATCGCACGCGGCCATTACCAAGTCAGCGGTGCCACTGGGAAAAAAGCGGGTTCCGCATTCAATTATCATCCAAAGAAAGGGGGACTGAACTACCGGACCAACCTATATTATATCGAAACGCACGATCTTGGCAGGAAGTGGCAAACCGTCGATGGACAATCCTTAAAGTTACCGCTCACGTCAGAAACCAATCCCGCCTTGGTTCACGACTACGAAAAGGAAGCCTTGAATGTTTACCTGAAAGATATCCGATTCGACGAGCAAGGCCGGCCGGTCATCCTGTACATCACCAGCAAAGGCTTCGAGTCCGGCCCCATGAATGCCCCTCGTACATGGACGCTTGCCCATTGGAACTCGGGAAAGTGGCAACTACGAAAGATTACCACCTCAGACAACAACTACGACATGGGTTCGCTCTACATTGACAACAGTAACTGGCAAATCTTTGGCCCGACAGAAACCGGGCCGCAACCGTACAACCCCGGCGGCGAGATGGCACTTTGGGAAAGTCGTAACAATGGCGAGACTTGGAAAAAGACCAAGCTGTTGACCCGGCACAGCAAACGTAATCACACCTACGCACGCGCCCCGGTCAATGCCCACCCAGATTTTTACGCCCTTTGGGCGGACGGCCACGGCAGGCAACCATCCGAATCGAACTTGTATTTCTGCAACAGGGACGGCCGTGTGTATTTACTGCCCAGACGAATGCCCGAACAGTTCGCGAAACCGACGCTCGTTGATCCAGGCGCTTCCGCAAACGAGATCAAGGCGAATCGCTGAACGAAATCACTTATCCTGTTCCTCATAAGTTTTGGCTGGAAACCGCACGGAAGAACCACGAGATCCACAACGTTAGTCAAGCGCTTGGCCAATCTTCAGGAGTTTGCCGAAATCGGGTTGCTGGGTGTCGATGGCAAACCAGCGTTTCGAACCTTGGCCAAGCGATCGTACTGCAAACGGCACTACTCCGTTTCTGTCCACCGGGATTCTTCCTGTCAGCGCTACAAAAAAGAACCCTCCAGAATCGACATTGGAAGTCCATGTCGGCAAATATGTCAGTTCCACCGTGCCGTCTTCGGAATCCCATCGTGTCAACTGCCGTGTCACGTCGAACCGGAGCTTTTCCTCCCCGTTGAGAACCAGCGCGAAGCCATCAGTTTTCGGTTCTGTTTCCCATCCGACACCGCCGGAAAAACAATAAACCAAAGTACTCCCTGTGATTTTCGGTGTCGGCAGCGTCAACCATGTCAATTCAGTTCCGATTTTCAACTGACGAATAAACCTTCGATGATCATGGTCTCCAGCATAGTTAAACCACTCAGTCTCCTCACTACCTTTTTGCGATACAACCCCGACCGCCGGTTGAGCCACTTGCACATAATCTCGCAGCTTTTGCAGCATACGAATTTCTTGTTTTGTTCTTTCGCTAGTCACCCAGTCAGCCAAGCGCTTGAACGTCAATGCTTCACCGCTGGGCAGCTTGTGATAGGGCGAAGGTTTCTGGTCGGCCCTAGCCTCGAAGGGTTCACCAACCAATTCACGAACGGCTTGAATCAGTTTGTCTTCCACACCCGGATCGTATCGACCGGGTTGCTCATAGTAGACTTGGGAAAAATCGGCTTCGTAGCCGCCCTCCTCCAACACACGGCGCGACGGAATGTAGCCAGGCATGTCATTCGCCCATGCGTTGATCCACAGGCGCGACCAGTCAAGTTCCCGCTTAAGCCGAACGGCATAATCCACCACCACCTCGCCCGCAAGGAACACCATTGCCAACTCATCCCCAAATTTCCAGACCGACAGCGGATAACTTACCTCCGCTGGAACCGATCCCTGCACGTCCAGTTTCGCCAGCATCGCTTTGGCCAATTGATGATCAAACCCACCAGACTTCAATCGTGCCTGCCAATGCTCGCGCGGCTTCGGCTTGGCCAAGGGTAATTGTATCCGTCTTGAGACCACGGTGGGCACCCCACCCAGTGAAATCGTTCGATCCGTAAGCAACCGTTTGACTTCCGAGGCAATCGAGCGCCCGTGCTCTTTGGCAATCAGCAGACTCCCACTTGGTTGCGGCCCCACGTCCGCGCCGCAACCAATTGTCATTAGTGAAACTGCACCGGCAAACTCTTTCTCTATCCATTCATTCGCAAAGCCGGCCCAATCTCCGCCAACACGATTCCGCGAACCCACCGTCGTACAATGGCAGGCATAATTAGCCCAGACAGAATGCACCTTGCCGCTACTATCCCGTGCCGCGAGAACCGGCATGCTGTGATCAACTGGTGCGTTCCGTTGAAAACCGAACCCTGCCCACTTACCATCACGAATTACCCGGCGGTTTCCACCGAACGTCGCACGCCCCTGAGCCCATTCAAGTTGCATCGGTTCGCGCCTGTCTAAGGCCGCGAGAACAGCCTCCTCCATTTTATCGATCACAAATTCCGTGTATTCAGCGACCCTCCGATCCTGCTCAGGTGTTGTGCGCCCCGCCCAAACCACCGTGGCATAGCCGACCAACGTCGGGGCATTGTGAGTATGCGTTGCGGCAACCACCAAGCGCTCGGACGAAATCCCGTGCTTGACCAAGCGCTTGGCCAGGCGATCAGTAACCGCTTGCGGCACCCCGCAATTATCAAGTGCCACAACCGCCACCCGTTGCTCGTCACCTATTACCAATGCACGTGCCCATAACGGTGTATCGACACCTTGATGCTCAGTCGTCCGCCCCCCATACCCCGCGAGCAAAACCGGCTCTTTCGGCGTCACATCCACCTTCGCAACCCCCACCGACACAGCTGAGCCGCAAAGCGAACTCTTGAATGCCAACGCGAAGCAAATGACCAGACTCAAACGAAAACAAATCATCATCTTATTGCTCTTTCGAAATTATGCCTCACCTGGATTCCGGATTCATGTGTTTTAATTGAGTCCTCAACGCCTACTCATTCGCAGCTTCACATAGCAAGATGATCTAGTCCAAGTTTGAATGCATCTCTTCCTGGGTTGGCGTCTTGGACGGCACTCCGTCCTTCGGAATCTCCACGTTTGCAGTCCAAAGAATGGCATTAAGCATCAGTTTGCGATTATCATCGTGCTGCCAGTTCATATGCACATGCCCGCCGGTAAAGCCAAATCCACGAGCGCCGTCAGGGCGTTCGTAGGCCCATGCCACATGCTGGCTCTCACCGTTGCCCACCGCCTTGCGAACGGCGGGATTGCCGCTACGCGCGCCGTCAGGACGCTTCAGTGTCTTGGCCAGCGGCACGTCGGTGAGAATCGGGGTCACGCCCTTGAGATCCTTCACGAAGCGCATGTGATAGTACCACTCGTCGTTGACGCTGAAGGGCTTCACACCGTTCCATATTGGATGCTTCTGTGCCTTAAAGTTTGGGGTCCAGTGAGGGTTCACCGACCAATTAAGATCACAGAAACCTCCCATCCATTCGAGGAACTTGTTGCCCGGGTCGCCCTTGATCGCCTCAGTGGCCCAGTGGATCATCACCACGCCGATGCCATTTTTCATAAGCGCATCGAACTGCTTTAGCTTCGGATTGAGCACATGCCCGCCGTGGCCGGTGCAGAAAACTACAATTGTGTCCGCGCCATTTAAGATCGATTCGTCCTTGGGGTATCCGTAATGCGGCACCACGACCGCCTCGATTGGCAGGTCCGATTCATTCAGCCCCTTGGCCAAAATCATGTTCCCAGCCCGATGTTCGTGTGCCAGTCGGCCATGGCTCGGCTTGCCGGAAATGAATACAACCTTCGCCTTATCGGCCGCTTCACTTGTTGTGCCGAGCAGCAGTCCGCTAAACACACATAGATTGAGGATTAATTTCTTCATTTATTTTGTTCCTTCTTGTTATTCGACTTCCCATGGCCACGGCTTTACCCGCGCCCGCACAGCCCACTTTTCCCATTTGCCGGCGAGAGCCTTCACCCTGTCCGGATATTTATTAGCGAGATCGGTTTGTTCCGAGCGATCATTCCCCATGTCGTAGAGCTGCCACGGATGGAGCTTGGCATTCCCTCCGGAATCACCATAGCGCACCAATTTCCATTGGTCGTCACGGATGGCACCATTGAGGTGATGGTCAAAGTACAACGCGTCCGAACGACTGAGATCCTTACCGCTAAAAGCTGGCTTCAGGCTAACGCCTTCCAGCGGTTGGATTTTGTTTCCTGCAAATTCCTTCGGATGCTTAATACCCGCAACATCCACGCAGGTGGCCATGAGATCGATAAGGTGTCCGGGCTGGCTCTCAAGCTTGCCGTTGTGCTCGGCGTTGAGGCCCTTAGGCCAATGGGCAATCAAAGGCGTGGAGATGCCGCCTTCGTGCGCAAAGTGTTTGTATTCGCGGAATGGTGTATTGGACACATTCGCCCAGCCTCGGCCCACACCTGTGAAGGTATCCTCTGCCCCGGCCATGGAGTCGGGCCCATTTTTCACTGGGCGACCACCGCGCGTCTGCATCGGCGGCCAGATCTTGGTTTGAAGCCCGTCTCGGCCCAGTGCCTTATAATCCGTGCGATACGGTCGATTCGGTTTGTAGCGGCCAAAACCCTCCGCGCACGCGCCGTTGTCCTGTAGATAAAAAATCAGCGTGTTGTCCAAGGTGCCCTGCCGCTCAAGTTCCGCCACAATACGGCCGATGCCCTGATCCATATTATCGATCATCGCCGCGTATACCTCCATGTTACGAATATCCCATTCCTTGTTGGGCGCCTTTTCCCATTCATCAGAGCGTGCGGAAATTTTTAGATTCTTGTCGATCAACCCCAGCTTCTTCAGTCGCTCAAACCGCGCAGCCCGCACCTTGGAAAAGCCGCCGTCATACACGCCCTTGTACTTCGCAATATCCTTGGGCAACGCATGCATCGGCCAGTGCGCAGTGGTGTAGGCCACGTAGAGAAACACTGGCTTATCCGGCGACTCTTTCGCGTGTTCCTGAAGAAACATCACCGCGTTGTCGCTGATGGCGTCGGTGTAATAGTAGGTCTTGGGCTGATATTTCTCGTCATTCACCGGGGTGATAAAGCTGTTTGCGCGACACAAGGTGGCCGGATCATAGAAACTGCCCGCGCCAATGATGGTGCCGTAAAATTTTTCAAAGCCGCGCTGCAACGGCCAGTTGTTCTTGGGACCCTCCGGCCGCGTATGCTTGGTCACATGCCACTTGCCGCTCATGTACCGGCGGTAACCGGCCACGCTTAGTGCCTCGGCAATCGTCACCACATCCCGGCCCAGTTCTCCACGGTAGCCGGGCAGTTTATTGTCCCCCGTCATCAAGCCGATGCCAGCCTGATGCGGGTACATGCCTGTGAGCAACGAAGCTCGCGTGGGGCAACAGCGCGACGTGTTGTAAAACAGCGTAAATCGAATCCCCTTTGTCGCCAACCGATCTAGCGTCGGTGTCTTGATCTCGCTCCCGTAACAACCGATGTCCGAAAAACCCATATCATCGGCCATGATCAGGA
>JABGZB010000028.1 GCA_018674955.1 Verrucomicrobiota bacterium
CAGAAAGGGCTCCTTGCCGCTTCCAAGTTCACGATCCAGTTCCCATTGCATGGCCCGATGGACCAAGGTGCGGGGTGCTTTTTCCAAAACGGAAAAATCCCATTCTTCACTTGCGAGTTCTTTTTTCTTACTCATTGCTCATTGCTCAGTTTTATTTAAAACTTATTTCCATGGTTACAATAACCACTTCAAATAATATTAGGGCTTTGATTATTTTTCAATTACCAACATACGCCCCAAAAGGAAAAGTAACACCATTCCGTCATTATACAAATACTTTTTTCAATTATCTCACTTAATAATCTCCGCTTGATTCCCCGAGCACTTGGCATTAACCATTCTGGCCGCCGATTCGGCGAATGGAAGAAATGAACCTTCACGAATACCAAGCCAAGCAATTGCTCGCGAGCCACGGGGTCGAAGTCCCTGGGGGCCAACCCTGTACGACAGCCGACGAGGCGCGCAATATCGCCGAGGGCCTCTTCGCCGCCGGCCAGGAAATGGTCGTACTCAAGATCCAGATTCACTCCGGCGGCCGTGGCAAGGGCGTGTTCAAGGACGGCTTCAAGGGCGGTGTGCACCTCTGCAAGTCGGCCGACGACGTCCACGAAAAAGCCAAGGCCATGCTCGGCAACACCATCGTCACCAAGCAAACCGGCGAGGCCGGACGCCAAGTCCACACCCTGCTCGTCGCCAGCGGCGAAAAAATTGTCGACGAATTTTACCTCGCCGTGCTGCTCGACCGCGAAACCTCTCAGCCACTCATCATGGCCAGCCGCGAGGGCGGCGTCGATATCGAGGAGGTCGCCGAGACCAACCCCGACGCTATCGTCAAGCTGAACGTCGATCCACTGCTTGGCCTGCAGCCGTACCAAGCCCGCAACTTGGCCAAGGCGCTTGGCCTGAGCGGCAAGCTCATCCACCACGGGGCCAAACTCATCGCCGGCGTTTACAAAACGTGGTGGGAGTGCGACGCCTCAATGGTCGAGATCAACCCGCTCTGCATCGTCGAGAACGCGGACGGCTCTCAAAAAATCGCCGCCGTCGACGCCAAGATTTCCGTCGATGCCAACGCGCTATACCGGCACAAGGACATCGCCGAGATGCGCGACCTCAACGAGGAAGCTGAACTTGAGGTCGAGGCGAGCAAGTATGACCTCAACTACATTAAACTCGACGGCTCCGTCGCCTGCCTCGTCAACGGCGCCGGCTTGGCCATGGCCACGATGGACGCCATCAAGCATTACGGTGGCGACCCGGCGAACTTCCTCGACGTCGGCGGCAGCGCATCGACCGAGCAAGTGACGGCGGCGTTTCAGATCGTGCTAAAAGATCCCAATGTCAAGGCGATCCTCGTCAACATCTTCGGTGGCATCATGAACTGCAACACCATCGCTGAAGGCGTCGTCGCCGCCGCCGAGGCCACCCATCTCAAGTTGCCGCTCGTCGTCCGACTCGAGGGCAACAACGTCGCCGCCGGCCGCAAAACACTCGCCGACTCAGGCCTCACTCTTATCGGCGCAGACAGCATGGCCGAGGCCGCCCAAAAAGTCGTCGCCGAGGCCACCGCATAGTCCCAACCCCAATTTCACAACAGCATGGCAATACTCGTCAAACCAGACACCAAACTCCTCGTCCAAGGAATCACCGGCAGCTTCGGCGCTCGGCACACCCAGCTCAGCATCGAGTACGGCACCCAAGTTGTCGCCGGTGTCACCCCCGGAAAAGCCGGCCAGAAATTTCAGGACACCGTCCCGATCTTCGACGGCGTCGCCGAGGCCGCCCGCGAAACCGGCGCCACCGCCTCCGCTATTTTTGTTCCGCCACCTTTCGCCGCCGACGCCATCCTCGAGGCGATCGATGCCGGTCTCGAGTTGGTCGTCGCCATCACCGAAGGCATCCCCGTGCGCGACATGATCGAGGTCAAGGCCGCGATCAACGGATCGGCAACCCGGCTCATCGGCCCGAACTGTCCCGGCGTCGTCACCCCCGGCACCGACAAAGATTCCCACGGCGGCTGCCGCATCGGCATCGCCCCCGGCTACATCCACAAAGCGGGCGACATCGGCGTCGTCAGCCGCAGCGGCACACTCACCTATGAGGCGGTGTGGCAGCTCACCTGCAACGGCCTGGGCCAATCGACCTGTGTCGGCATCGGCGGCGACCCCGTCCCCGGCAGCACGCACCTCGACATCATCAAGCTCTTCAACGACGACCCCGACACGCGAGGCATCATCATGATCGGTGAGATCGGCGGCTCCGCCGAGGAGGAAGCCGCCGCGTGGATCAAGGAAAACTGCAAAAAACCGGTCGCCGGATTCATCGCCGGTACAACAGCCCCGCCGGGCCGCCGCATGGGCCACGCCGGAGCCATTATCAGCGGAGGCAAAGGCACCGCCGAAGCCAAGATCGCAGCGATGGAGGACGCCGGAATCAGCGTCGCCGAGACCCCCTCCCAAATGGCCGAGGCGCTGATCAAAATCCTCTAAAGACCAAGCCCTCAGGCGGACTTGGCCAGTTCTTCCTCAAAGTCGACGATTTCCTTGATCTGGGTGAGGAACCAGCGGTCGATTTTTGTGAGGTCGAATATCTCGTCGATGGTGAAACCGGCGCGCAGCGCGTGCCGCAGGAAGAACACCCGCTCGGCGTTCGGAACGCTGAGTTTTTGCGTGATGACTTCGCGCGGCAGGATGTCGCGGTCGCCGTACACGTCCTGGCCGATTCGCCACGGTTTGCCGTCGCCACCCAAACCGGATCGCCCGACCTCGAGCGAGCGCAGCGCCTTTTGCAGCGACTCCTTGAATGTGCGACCGATGGCCATCGCCTCGCCGACCGATTTCATCTGCGTGTTCAGCGTCGGATCGGCGTTGGGGAATTTCTCGAACGCGAACCGCGGCACCTTGACGACGACGTAGTCGATGGTCGGCTCGAAGCAGGCCGGCGTCTCGCGGGTGATGTCGTTGCGAATCTCCTCGAGCAGATAACCGACGGCGAGCTTGGCCGCGAACTTGGCGATCGGGAAGCCAGTCGCCTTCGAGGCCAGTGCCGACGAGCGTGACACGCGTGGGTTCATCTCGATGATCGTCAACCGACCGTTGTCCGGGTTGACCGCAAACTGGATGTTCGAACCGCCGGTCTCGACACCGATCTCGCGGATCACCGCAAACGACGCGTCGCGCATGATTTGGTACTCCTTGTCAGTGAGCGTCTGCGTCGGGGCCACAGTGATCGAGTCGCCGGTGTGCACGCCCATCGGATCGAAGTTTTCGATCGAGCAGATGATCACGCAGTTGTCGGCTCGGTCACGCATGACCTCCATCTCGAATTCCTTCCAGCCAAGCAGCGACTCCTCGACGAGCACCTCGGTGACCGGGGACAAGTCGAGGCCGTGCTTGATCATTTCCTCGAACTCGTCGCGATTGTACGCGATACCGCCGCCGGTGCCGCCGAGCGTGTAGGCCGGCCGGATGATGAGCGGGAATTTCCCGATGTTCCCGGCGATCTCCAGCGCCTCCTTGAGCGTGTGCGCCACGCCGCTGGACGGCACGTCGAGGCCGATCCGGATCATAGCGTCCTTGAAAAGCTGGCGGTCCTCACCTCGCTCGATCGCCTCGGCGTTGGCCCCGACCATCTCGATGTCCAAGCGCTCGAGCACACCGCTGCGGTGCAACGACATTGCGGTGTTTAGCGCAGTCTGCCCGCCGAGCGTCGGCAGCAGAACAAGCTTCCCGCCCGCTCCGCTCTGCTCAATCGTTTCCAGCTCACGGACGATGATTTTCTCGACGCACTCCGGCGTGATCGGCTCGATGTAAGTGCGATCGGCGAACTCCGGGTCGGTCATGATGGTGGCCGGGTTGGAGTTGACGAGCACGACGCGGTAGCCCTCCTCCTTGAGGGCCTTGCACGCCTGCGTGCCGGAGTAGTCGAATTCGCAGGCCTGCCCGATGATAATCGGGCCGGCGCCGATGATTAAAACTGTGTTGATGTCAGTGCGCTTCGGCATCCAAGTGGCGGCAACGTAAACCAAGCCGCGCCCGACGTCGAATCTTCACACAAATTACCCGGTCAGGCAGTTTTACGGAGTGATTGGCCGAGCAGGAAACCCAGCCATGTGCCGAGCAGGCACAGCGCGACCGACAGCACCATATTCCCACCGGCCTTGAGCCAGGCCTGTTGGTGCATCAACTCAAGCGTCTGCAGGCTGAAGGTGGAAAACGTCGTGAAGCCGCCGCAGAAACCGACCATCAAAAACAACCCCGCCGGCCGACTCCTTTGCTCCGCATCGAACAAACCGGCGCAAATGCCGATGACCAGCGAGCCGAGCACGTTGGCCAGCAGCGTGCCGTATGGGAAGGCGTCGAACCGCGCCAGCGCCTGGCCAAGGCCAAACCGCCCCACGCTGCCGAGCGCACCACCCAATGCCACCATCAACCAAGTCATCGCTCCGCTGACTATATCAACTGCTCCCGCAGAAGCATCTCCCGAATTTCGTCCGCGCTCGAGCCGAGCTTTGCCCCCGCCGCGAACAGGTCGTTGGCCACGGCCGGATACCAGTTGTGCTTGGCCGGATCGGCCAGCCCGGCGACATTAAACGGCTCGATGATCTCGCCGATGCGCGCCAGCGTCTCGTCGCGCTTGGCCAAGCCGACAACCGACTCGCAAATTTCTCGCGTTGCCGGGCCAAACTCCGGGTGCTCGCACAGCAAAAACGACTCGGCCAACTCCGGCTTGCCCAAGCGATGCGCCGTCTCCGAAAAACTCACCGCCGCGAAGTAAACCTGCGTGAGCGCCGTAAACAATTC
>JABGZB010000029.1 GCA_018674955.1 Verrucomicrobiota bacterium
AGTTCTCCTTAAATCAATGTGTACTCTTCTCAAGGAACGAATCCTCTGGCTGATGGCCGTTGGGTTTGTTCTCCACCTTGGCCAAGCGGCGACGGTCACGTTCGAGGCGGATGTGCGGCCTATTCTCAAGGCGCATTGTTTCCACTGCCACGGCGAGGACGGCTCGGCCAAGGGCGGACTCGACGTGCGCCTGCGCAAGCTGCTGCTCAAGGGCGGCAAACACGGCCCGGCGATCGCGCCTGGCCAAGCGGAGAACAGCCTGCTCTACACAAAAATTCGAGATGGCGAGATGCCCAAGGAGCAAGCCAAGCTGTCGACTGCGGAAATCGAGACCATCCGCCGATGGATTGAGCAGGGGGCCGAGACCGCCCGCCCCGAGCCGGACAGTCCCGACGAATGGATCACCGAGGAAGAGCGCCGCTTCTGGGCGTTTCAGCCGATCAAAAATCCACCCGTGCCCGGCGGCACGGCCAATCCGATCGACGCCTTCCTGCTACGCCGACTGAATGCCGACGGACTTGGTTTCTCGCCGAAAGCCGGCAAACGCACGCTCATCCGGCGCGCGACGTTCGACCTCACCGGACTGCCGCCCACCCCGGAAGAGATCGCGAAATTTCTCGCCGACGAAACACCGCAAGCCTACGACCAGCTAATCGATCGCCTGCTGGCTTCGCCAAATTACGGCGAGCGCTGGGGACGCCACTGGCTCGACGTCGCCGGTTACGCCGACTCTGAGGGCTACACCGAGAGCGACGCCGAGCGAGGCTGGGCATGGCGCTATCGCGACTACGTCGTCCGCGCGCTCAACGACGACATGCCGTGGGATCGATTCGTTAAGGAGCAACTCGCCGGTGACGAAATGGTTTCCCCGCCGTACGCCGACCTCGCGCCGGAACAAATCGATAAGCTCACCGCGACCGGCTTCCTCCGCATGGCGCCCGACGGCACCGGCTCCGGCGCAAACAACGCCAAGGCCCAAAACCAAGTCATGGCCGAGACACTCAAAATTGTCTCCACGTCGCTCATGGGCATGACGGTCGGCTGCGCGCAGTGCCACGATCATCGTTACGATCCGATCCTGCAGTCGGACTACTACAAGCTGCGGGCGATCTTCGAGCCGGCGCTTGGACCGGCCAACTGGCGCACGCCGCAGAGTCGGCAAATCTCCCTCTTCACCGAGGCCGACCGGAAGCAGTGCGCCGACATCGAGGTCGAGGCGAAGAAGCTCGATGCCAAGCGACAGACCAAGGTTGATTTCTTCATCGAGCGCACGCTCGAGTGGAAACTGCGCAAGGAGCCGGAGGAACTGCGCGAGCCGTTGCGCGCCGCTTACAAGACGCCCGCCGCCAAACGCACCGCCGAACAGAAAGCGCTCTTGGACGACCACCCGAGCGTGCGGCAGATCAGCCCCGGCTCGCTCTATCTTTACGACCGCGAATTCAACGACGAGATCGCCAAGCTCAACGCCGAGCGCAAAAAACTTGCCGACAAAAAAGACGAAGAGGCACTGAAAAAAATTGACGAGCAAATTAAATATTTTCACGGCAGCCTCACTAAAAAAGTGCTCGACGCCATGGCCAAGAAGGCGGCCGACGCCCGCGCCGCCAAGCCGGAGGAGCCATTCATCCGCGCGCTGACCGAGCAGCTGGGTAAAGTGCCTGTCACACACCTTTTTTTCCGGGGCGACCACAGCCAGCCCAAGGCCGCCGTAAAGCCAGCCGACTTGAGCGTGGTGGCACTGAATAAAAACCCGATCCACGAGAACGACGCCGGCCGGCCCTCGACCGGGCGGCGCCTGGCCTTGGCCAAGCGCCTGACCGACGGGACGCATCCGCTCACGGGCCGCGTGCTAGTGAACCGATTTTGGCTGCACCACTTCGGCCGCGGCCTGGTCGATACACCGGGTGACTTCGGCAAACTGGGCGAGAAGCCAAGCCACCCCAAACTGCTCGACTGGCTCACCAGCGACTTCATGAAAAACGGCTGGCGGCTCAAGCGCCTGCATCGGCTCATCATGACCAGCCAGGCTTACCGCCAAACTTCGCGCCGCTTAGCCAAGCTCGACGAACTCGACCCCGACAACCGGCTACTCGGCCGCATGAGCGTCCGCCGGCTCGAGGCCGAGACCCTCCGCGACTCGATTCTCTTCGTGAGCGGCCAGTGGAACCCACGCATGTTCGGCAAACCGGTGTCGGTGAAGGAGGACGAGGTGGGCCAGATCGTCGTCGGCGTGAGTACCAACGACAGTTCCAATCGTCCAACGGGAAAAACCATCTCGCTGGGTGCCGAGGAAAACCGCCGCAGCCTCTACGTGGAGGTGCGCCGCTCGAAAGTGCTTTCGTTTGTCGATGCATTTGACGCCCCGTCGATGGAGCCAAACTGCACCAAGCGGACTATCTCCACCGTGGCGCCGCAGGCGTTGATGCTGATGAACAACAGTTTTGTGATTAACGAAAGCCGGTCGATGGCCGGCCGGCTCCAGCACTTCGCCAAGGGCAGCCTCGACACGCAGCTTGGTTTGGCTTGGGAAACCACGCTTGGCCAAGCGCCCAGTGCCGGCGAGTTGACCCAGTCGGCGGCGTTCGTTGAAAAACAAACCGCCTTGTTCAAGACCCAAAAAGAGAAGCAACCCGACCTTGCCGCCTTGGCCAATTACTGCCAGGCGCTGCTCAGCTCCAACGCCTTCATCTATGTCGATTAACGGATCGCAGCTTCAGTCAAGTCGCCGGCATTTTTTGGCGCGAAACGCCATGGGCATCGGCGGGGTGGCTCTGACGTGGCTGCTGCAAAAGGAGGGGCTGTTGGCCAAGCCGATC
>JABGZB010000266.1 GCA_018674955.1 Verrucomicrobiota bacterium
AGCACGGCTGCGACGATTGAAACGAGTATTGATTTACTTGATCAATCGGTAATAGAGGGTTCCTACGGGCTGCTCTATTCGGATTTGATTACTTTCAGGATCCAAATACATGTCATTTGCACCATCCCAACCCCCTAAATCCTCGGTCACCTGTAATCTCCATCGTCCTTCACCCAATCTCTCCGCCCATATTGTTATCCCATGCTCATCAACCTCAATCCATAGGTGCGGACGTAGATTTGCTGCACTATCCTGCTCCATCTTCGCGACAAAAACTCCATTCCCTGTCTCCTCTCCTTCCTCAACTACTTTGACCTTTCTGACCAACTCCTCAGATCCGTTGCCGGCCCTGTCCCATACTCGATATCTCACCTCATATTCCCCAACCTTACTCGTATTCACATATCCATTCCTCCTGACTTCCTCGCTCAAATCCCCATCCACTTCATCCCGGGCAATCGCTCCCATATCCCCATACAAACCTCCCTTCCCTATCTCCATATACACCTCTCCATTCAAGGTTATCTCAGGTGCAACCAAATCCTCCCGGGCGACCGGCCGGTGTTCGACGCCCCTAGGCACGACAAACATTTCCCCGGATTCCAGCCGGACTGTTCCGTCCCTGAACTCGATGTCCAACGCACCGCTGACGACGAGGAATGCCTCATCGGTGTCAGCATGGGAATGCCACACGAACTCCCCCTGAACTTTCACCAGCTTGAACTGGGTATCGTTCATCTCGGCAACGACCCGGGGCGACCAAAGTTCGCTAAAACGGGAAAACTTCTCTTCAAGATTTAACGCCTCGTGATTCATGGCTACTTATGCTGGGCTTACGGAGGAATCACTCCACCAGTTGCAACAGGTAAAACCGCGCCGGTTCTTTCACAGCCGTTTCATCCACGTACACATGGGGTGATTCATCGATGGTAACAGTGTCCAGCACCTGCCATCTCTTCAGGTCGGAACTGAAAAGCACACTGAATTTGAGGCCGACTTTGGCAACAATTGCCAACTGATTCCTGCTGTAAGCCAAGCGGGGGATTAGCGCCAACTCTGTGCCTGTTTTGCCGCCGTGTTTGTCTATGAGGCCGGCCACTTCGGCTTGGTCATACCGGTTGGCCAAATCGAGCGGCGTCATGCCCTTGTAGGAACCAGCCAATACTTTTGCATTCACATTCGCGAAACTGGCAATCAGCCGTTCAGCGATTTTTATGTGTCCAGAACGTGCCGCATAATGCATGGATGCCTCTCCTTGATCATTCGTCGCGTTCACATCCGCTCCATTGGCAATCAGCAGTTCGGCAACTTCCCTGTCTCCCCAAAGTGACGCCACCTGCAATGGGGTTCTTCCTGTATCATCCTTGGCGTTAACTTTTGCACCCTTGGCTATAAGAAGCTCGGCTACTTCCTTGTGGCCCCAACATCGCCAGCATCCACCCGCCGCCAAATGCAATGGAGTTCTCCCCGTTTCATCCTTTGCGTTCACATCAGCACCTGTTTTCAACCAAGTGCCCACGGCTCCGGCATCTCCACCCTCGGCAGCGTCATGAATTGGCGAAGCCAAGGCGGATGTTGCCAACAATATGAGTGAGCTGACGGAGGGGAGGAAGAGCTTCATCTCATGAGCAATTCTCATAGCAGGTTCCTCATCAGCTTACTGTTGCCCCGGCTTGCCGCCAGATAAACCTTGCCGCCTTGGCTCCAACCGGTTGTTTGCCAATCGCCCAGTGTCCGTACATCGGGTTGTTCGCTTGGCGGGACGCCCTGCATTTCGTTGTAGTCGAGCACGTAGAGGTGAACCGGCCCGGCGTCGGTGCTGAAACAGATCAGGGCAACTTGCTGGTCGTTCCATTGCAGCAGGCGGCAGCCCTTGGCGGGCAGCCCGGCGAGACTGGCGGGTGCGACAAACCCCTCGTGGATCGAGCGGTTCGCCAGCCACTGCCGGATGTCCGGGATGGTCTCAGATTTATAGTCCAGCCCATCCATCCGATGCTGGGCGAACTCGATCATGGACTGGCGGTAGTCGGTGAATTCCTGTCCGGGTTTCGCCGGGGATTGCAGGGAAACAAGCAACCCGAGCATAAGGGCAACGGAGGCCGCCGCCGCCAGCCAAGCGGGCTGCCGCCACCGTGGTGTGACTTGGATTAATTTTCGGCTCACCAATATTTTTTCCTTCAAATCCTCGGGGACCGGAGTGTCCTGCAGCTTGCGACCGAGGGCCTCGTCCAAGGCGGTCTCCTCGCTTAGCCACTGGGTTAGTTCCGGCGTCTGGCGAGCCACTTCCAATGCCTCGGCGAACTGGGGGTCTGCGGCATCCTCGCCGCCGGGTCGGTAGGCTTGGAGGATGAATTTGGCTTCCTGTTTGTTCATGATTGAGCGGTTTTGTGGGTGGGGTTGGCGGACAGGTTCACGATTTTGGAGTTGGCCTGTGACGCCTTCCGGGTGAGTAGTTTACGGAGCATGGTCTTGGCTCGAGAGAGGCGAGACATCACAGTGCCCACTGGGATTTCCAGTATCTCGGCGATCTCGCGGTAGGAATGATCCTTGAGGTAAAAGAGCACCAGCGGCGCCCGGAACGGTTCATCCAATTCCATCAGGAACTCCATGACTTCCGAGGCCTCCATGGCCTCGACCGTTTCAGGGGAAACCGTCGGTAACTCCTGGGATGATTCTTCGATCACATGATGCGGAAAGCGGTTTTCGCGGCGGCACCGGCTCAAATACTCACGGTGGAGCGTGGTGAACAACCATGACTTGGCCTTCGAGGGATCGCGCAACGCCGCGCCTTTGGTCGCGAGGCGATAGAATGCCTCCTGGGTCAAGTCGCATGCGTCAGGCACATTGCGCGCCAGGCCAATAGCGAACCGATAGAGCGCCTCATAATAGAGGTGAACCACTTGCTCGAAGTTGAGGGCGTTTTGCTGAGCCATGTTGTTCAATAGCGTTTGCGGCAAAGAGCGGAGTCGTTGCGCCACTGCGATGTCACCGCCCACTGGTTGACCGGGCAGGTGGAGCGACCGAAGAGGATGGCCCGCACACTGCCGTCTGCAAAGAGATAATTGGAGCGGCCGCTCTGGGTTTCCACGCTGGAGGACGGATGCCGGCTCTCCTCAAGCGCCTCGACGTAACCGTTGCCGGGCTCGAAAAGGTCGAGGTAGTGCCGATTCGACTCTGGCTGTTTTTCGCCAAACACAACGGTCTCACCCGGTTGCAGGATGGATTCCTTCTGCAGCCTCGCGGGCATTCGCCCCAGTTGCAATAGCTTCCATTGGGCGGGACTCATGGAGTGGAAAAAATAATCCCGGAATCCGTTTGGCAGGTAGCTCTGATCGGCAGGATCAAGCTCGGCGGGATCGCCGGGCAGCGCCCGGGCACGCACTACCGGGTCGCTGGGGCAGCGCAGTATACCCGTGGTTTGCAGGTGGCGGGCGAGTTGCGCCGTCCATGGCCTGAGCATGTTTTGCGCCGGATAATAGCCTTCATTGTCATCGGCGTACAGGGCCAGGGCGATGGCGGTTTGGCGAAGGTTGCCCAAGCAGACAGTTTGTTTCCCGGCGGACTTGGCCTTGGCCAGCGCGGGCAGCATGAGCGCAGCCAAGATGGCGATGATGGCAATCACCACGAGCAGTTCGATCAGCGTGAAGCCAAGCGGGCGGCGCTTGGCCAAGCGGTTGCTTTTTGCCCGTGTACGATTCGTCGTCATCTGCATTTTTGGGTTAGGCTATGGTTTTTTCAACCGGTAAAACCGACTCTCGGTGCCCGGTGCCAGCTTGGCTTGGTTGAAGTCATCTCCCGGCAAAATTGTTTCCGTGGCGGGCCCCCATGGGCCGGTGACCAATTGGCCGGCGCTTTCCAACCGGTAACCGGGATTACCGGCGGGCCACCGCACAACCGCCCCGGCCGGGCCGCGCTCGACCCGCAGCAAAACCGCCCCGGCCACCACCCCGTTGCCGGGCACGCCCTCGAGCAGTGAAAGGATGTCCCGCTCCATCGCCTTTTGATTGTGCAAGCCCTCATGTTTGCGGAATTCATTATTCCGGGCGTCGATCAAAAAAGTAGTCGGCACCGCCCGGATGCCCCCGAACGCTTTCTCCATTTCTGGAGTGGCTTTGATCAGCGGATAATTGATGCCAAACCGCTTGGCCAAGCTCCGGAGTTTCACCGTGTTTTCCGGGTCGATGACCACCCCGACCACAACGAACCCAGCCTTGCCATAAGCTTCCTGCAGCCGAACCAGCTCGGGGATCTGCCGCAGGCATGTCCCACACCATGTCGCCCAAAAATCCAGCAGCACGACTTTCCCGGCGTAAGCTGCGGACGTCACCGTCTCTCCATCTAAGTCGAGAGCCTCCCACCCTGGAGCCGGGTTGGGCTTGGAGGGATGGATCTTGAGTTGGACGGTGCCGGTCTCGATTGTTTGATCCTGCGGATTCAGGAAGCCGGCCACCGCGATATGGTAGGCCCGGCCCTTCGCAGCGTAAATGGACACCTCGCTGGTGGTGACACCCCGCCGCACATCGGCGTCATCGTTTTCCGCGATGACGCTCAACTCCCCGACGACCTCCCCCCGGTACACGCCCAGCAGCGTGTCAAACTCGCTGTCAACCAGAGAGACCGTGAACGGCCCGGTTCCAGGCGCCTGCCAAGTCCACCACACCGTGCTACCACCGGACGGACGGACGCCGGGCACCTCTTGGCCAAGCGGCTCGCCGGCCTCGACTGTGGCACCGGCG
Organism: Verrucomicrobiota bacterium; assembly: GCA_018674955.1. GTDB lineage: Bacteria > Verrucomicrobiota > Verrucomicrobiia > Limisphaerales > UBA1096 > UBA1096. The sequence continues at coordinate 4,737 of JABGZB010000266.1, forward strand.
TTGCTCGCCGTGACATGCACCGTGCCGCCCGCCAGCGCCTGCCGGTCGGCGAAGCGGTCGTTGTGGGGAGCGGCCCGGCCAGAGTCGGGCATCAGCCGGACACTCCCCAGAGTCAGCATCACCAACATGATGCGCTTGCCTGTTAACAAGATCATTTGTTTTCCCATTGGCACGATGCTCAGGGCTGCGGACGTGTCCGGTAAAACTCGCGACCGGCATCTTCGGATTGGCGGACAAAAATAATCTTCTCTCCGGCCAAGGTTCCCTCCTGAACCGGTTTGTCCGTGGTGTCCGCCGGGGTCAGCCCGATGTTTATGAAACCGGGTGTGTGCCCAAACACAAGGAGCGAATCCCAAGCCTTCAAGTCGCGGGACACCTCCAGGGCGTGATCCTTCTCGTGGCCGCTCGGCAGCGTGAAATGGAAAACACCTCCCGAGCGCAACACCCCGGGCCGCCAGAGTCCCGTGTCCGGATAGAACGCCTGCCACGCGAACCAGAAAACGCGGGTGAAGGGAACCTCCTCCCCAGTTTTCACGAGGATCACCCGGGGTGACTGCTTCTCGGCGTCGTAGCTGACCTTGAGTTTCACGCCGTCCACCTCGTCCGTTATGCCGCCGCGCAAGGCCAGCGGCGAGATTGGGTAAGCCTTGGCCTTGCCGTTGATCACGATCCCGATCACCCAAGCCTTGGAGGCCAGCTCGGATCGCGTTTTAGGCACCCGAAACCAGACTTGGTTGTTGCTCTCGTAGTTCACGTAGGGGTTGCGGTTATAATTTCGGCTGAACCCGGTGTCCGTGGAGAGTACCTCGCGCTTGAGTTTTTTGTGTTCCTCTTTCCACGCCTTGAAACTCATCATCCTGCTTGGCAACCATTTCAGGGCTGTGCCGACCTTGGGGCCGGAGACGGCCTTCATCGCCAATTGCGACCAGAGGCTGTTGTGTTGCCGATCGTACATCAGCACGTCGCTCTGGTACAGCAGGCCCGAGACACCAAAGGTCAGCCGCTCCCCACCGGTCTCGCCGGCGAACACCATCGATGTACCGCATAGCGGACAGTAGCTCACCACAAACGGCGTGTCGTCGATCTGGTCGTTGACCAACTCGTGCCACACCAGAATCCGTAGCGGATAAGCCCTTGCCGTGCCGTGCAGGGTGACCCCGACCACGGGGTCGTTGTCCTGGAGAAACGCCGCCTCGTCCGGGGCGACAAACTTGGGCTTGTCGATCGCGGGGATGCCATCTTTCGGCGGGCCGCCGGACAGGATGTCCCCGGTTGGGATGATGGCGTTGCCCAAGTCGAAGCCATTCTTAAACGGCATGGCCAACGCGCCTCCAGCGGGGAGTCCCAGCGCCAGCACAAGTGCCAGTTCGCGGGCCGGGAACCGCGCAGGCCAAACAACACCGCGCAGGCTCCAATTGTGCTTTAATGCTCTCATCGTGTCTTGTCCCTGGTATCTGCGAATTGGTGAATAAAGGACACATCCCCGAACCAGTCCAGGCAAGAAATCGACCGCGAGCAACAACCGGAAATTTGCGGTCGAGTTTCATGGACAATAGCCGATGAATGTGCCCCAAACAGTTAAACCTTCCTTCTGGAAGGAAACAACTTGGAAACCCTTTTGTTCCTCTTTTTACGTGCCTCGGCGACTTTATAGCCAGCCTTCTTGATGGCGTCCATGATCTTCTTCTTGGTGGTGGTCTTGTGGCAGAAGGAGACCTTCACGGCACCCAACTTTTTACCAAGCGCAAACTTGGTGCCCTTGATATCGACTCCCTTGACATTGGCCAAGCCCTGCTTGACCTTGCCAACGCAACCAATTTCGCAAGTCATGCCGTCCACCTTAAGGTCGATCTCGGATGCCTGAACTCCAACGGCCATGGCGGCCACTGCGAATAATGCAATTATCTTTTTCATTGTTTATATTTTTTCCTTTTCAATTGAAACGCCTTCAGGCGCTCTCATGTGGGAAGTTTGGGCTAGCAGTTTTATTCCAAAAAAATTGCCGACGCGCCCCATTCGCTCACCTCGCCGGCCCTGTTTCCCACCTTTGCTTATTCTTGAAAATGAGAAAAAACGGAATAACCCGGAGCCGCCGTCCCTCTCATTGCAGGTAATGGAGCAAGATAACAAAAATTCATGTTCGAGTTCGTGCCCGCCTTGCAGCATGGGGCGCGGCTATATTGTGGGCCTGCTGCTGGTGCTGGCGGCAGCATTTTTTTTCCACGAGCCCATCCAACAAAAAGCGACCTTGTATGCGGTTCTTCGTCAGGATGCTTCCGCCGAATCGGTTTTCCGTGAACTGGTCAACCAAGTGGAAAACCCCAGGGAAATTGTCCGTGCATTTTGGGACAGCAAAAAGGTGGTTCCCCGACAGCAGGTGGCATCTTACTTGAGGGAGACAGCCATCGAGAACGAGCGCTTAGCCGATTGGGCCGCCGACTTGGCCAAGCGAGCGACTCTCGATATCGATGAATCAGTCCGCAATCAAGGCCTGGCCGCGCTGGCCCTGACACGCGAAGGCTTTGATGTCGCCTTGCCCGTCTTCAAACAGCCCAGCTTCGACATGATCAGCAAGTGGGGCAACGCGCTCCACACCATTCAGGTCAAGACCGGCTGCGTTAATCCGAATGGCAAAACCGTTCAATGGCACACGACGAAGAGTGCAGGCGGGCTTTACGAGGAGGGCGATTGCAGCTACTTCGGGTTGGTGCTGATCCCGCACAATGAGGTCTGGTGGGTTCCGTTCGAGGCCGTCACAGGGAAGAAGTCGGTCTGCACCAACATCGAGCACGATTCACTGGCTGAATACCGTGGCAGCTTGGATGCCTTGAAGGCATAAGGCGGCATTAAAAGCAGGAATGGCTCAATAGTGGGTGAACAAAAGGGTGAACACCGAAAATAGAGAAGTTGTAAGTCTTTAAAAAACAAACACTTACGAAGAAATGTCATTCGGGCTCATAACCTGAAGGTCTTCAGTTCAAATCTGGCCCCCGCAACCAATTTCCCCCCCCCCGCTAAACTAATGTTACTGGGGGTTCAAG
>JABGZB010000267.1 GCA_018674955.1 Verrucomicrobiota bacterium
AACTCCCTGGCTTTCTCCATCGCCTTGGGATCGTGCACGCGCAGTATCGCCCCCCCTTTGAGCAAGCGTTGACAAACCTCGATCGCCGGGGACATGCGGACATCGTCCGTGTTCTGCTTGAACGCCAAACCCAGCACACCGATGGTTTTATCCTTCAAAATCCACAGCGTATCGGTGATCTTTTTCAGGAATCGATCCATCTGTCCTGCGTTGATTTCTTGCACTTTTTTTAGCAAGCCAAAATCGTAGCCAAGGTCGTCGCTGATGCGTATGAATGCGCTCAAGTCTTTCGGGAAACAACTGCCGCCAAAACCAAGTGACGCGTTGAGAAACCGGCGGCCAATACGCTCGTCCATGCCAATGCCAGTGGCCACTTCCTCGACGTTCGCACCGGTCGCCTCGCAGATCGCCGCCACGGCGTTGATGTACGAAATCTTCATCGCGAGGAACGAGTTGGCGGCGTGCTTGATCAACTCCGCTGAGTTGATATCGGTGAAAATAATTGGCGCGTTGAACGGCTCATAAATCGCCCGCATCGCTGCCACGGGCTTCTCCGATCGCGTGCCAACCACGATGCGGTCCGGATTCATAAGGTCTTCCACCGCAAAGCCTTCGCGTAAGAATTCCGGATTGCTGACAACATCAAAATCACAATCCGACTTGCAGTAGCGCTTGATCGTCTCGGCGACTTTCTCGCCGGTCTTGACCGGTACGGTGCTCTTATCGACGACGACCTTATACGTAGTCGTTGCGTCAGCGATGTCGCGGGCCACCCGCTCAATAAAACTGAGATCCACCGACCCGTCATCGAGTGGTGGAGTCGGCACGGCGATGAAAACGACGTCCGATTTCTCCACCCCCTCCGCCGTGCTCGCGGTGAAGTTGAGTCGTCCCTCGGCTACATTCTTTTTGACCATCTCCTCGAGGCCCGGCTCGAAGATTGGGATACCGCCGCCCTGCAGCAACTTGACCTTGGCTTCGTCGCAATCAACGCAGATGACATTGTGGCCGACCTCGGCAAAACAAGCGCCGGTCACCAAACCGACATAGCCTGTTCCAATGATTGCGATGTTCACGACTCAGCCTGAGTTACTTGTTACCCGGGGCGACTGGCGCTGGCAGAGCAACAGGTGCTTCCGGCTTGGGTGCAACGGGAGTCGCCGGCTTGGCCACCTCGGCCGGCGGCACCGGTGCCGGTTTTGGTTTTTCCACAAGCGGATCGAGCTTGATTTGCGTCGCCTCAAGCAGCGACGTCGCTCGATCCTTGATAATGGCCTTGGCCGAGTTGGTCAAACTTTGGTACGTGCTAATTACATTCGCCTCAGCGTCTGTGGCTTCCTGGCAAACCGCCTGGCCAAGCTTGGCTTGATCCGCCCAAAACCCATCGGGGTATTGGGCACGGTAGCTTTTGAATGCCGCCTGTGCCTTGTCGTAATCCGCCGCTTCAAGCCACGTTTTGGCGCTCAGGATCAATGCCCGCTCGGCGACAGGCTTGCCAGCCTGACCGGTGCTCACCTTCTCGTAAGCCTCGGCGATTTCTACCAAGTTCGTCGCGTCCAGATTCTGGACAGCGAATAGCGACGACTCAGAGGCGGCCCGCATTTCTGCCTTGTTTTTGTTCCACCACTGGTACGCTCCCACGCCAATCATGACTGCCAACGCGCCGCTAAACAGTTTGCTCTTGTTTTGTTCAAACCACTCGGCACCGTGGTACATTATATCTGGTTCGCTAGACTCGCTCATAAACAGGTCGGGAATCAATTGCAGAACAGGGCGATAAGACAAGCCAAAACAGCTAAAAACGGTTTTTTGTCAGCCATTAGCCACCAGTTGTCGAAGCACGTAGGAGAGGATGCCGCCGTGCCGGTAGTACTCAACCTCGATGTCGGTATCGATCCGGCAACATACCGGCACTTCCTCGCTCGAGCCATCCGCACGGGTGATTCGCAGCGTCAACTCCTGCTGCGCCTTGAGGTCATCGCTCAAACCAAGCACGTCAAATTGTTCCGTGCCGTTAAGCCGCAAACTCTCTACACCGCTCCCCTCGTGGAATTGCAACGGCAACACACCCATGCCAATCAGGTTCGACCGGTGAATGCGCTCGAAGCTCTCGCAAACGACCGCGCGCACGCCTAGTAGGCGCGTGCCCTTGGCCGCCCAGTCGCGCGAGCTGCCAGTGCCGTATTCCTTGCCTCCGATGACGACAAGCTCCGTGCCATCTTCGCGGTACTTCGCCGCGGCGTCGAAGATGTCCATCGTCTCTCCGCTTGGCTGATGCCGTGTGACACCGCCCTCGGTGCCGGGTGCCATTAAATTCTTGATGCGCACGTTGGCGAACGTGCCGCGCGTCATCACGCGGTCGTTACCCCGGCGCGAGCCGTAACTGTTGAAACTTGCCTGCTCGACGCCGTTGTCCACGAGGTAACGCCCTGCCGGCGAGTCGATCTTGATCGCGCCCGCGGGGGAAATGTGGTCGGTCGTCACCGAGTCGCCGAACACGCCAAGCGGCCGCGCGCCGACTATCTCGGTGATCGCGTCGGCCTCCATTCCGAAGTCCTCGAAAAACGGCGGCTCTTGAATGTACGTGCTCGCGTCGTCCCACTCGTAGGCGTGCCCGATGCTCGACGGAATATCGTTCCACTTCGGGTTTTGATCGGCGAAGTTGCTATAAAGTTTGCGGAACACTTCCGGCTGGAGCGCTGTCTGCATGTGGTTGCGCACTTCGTCCAAGCTTGGCCAAAGATCACGTAAAAACACATCCGAGCCGTCCTCCGCTTGGCCAAGCGGCTCGGTCGTCAAGTCGATGTTCACGCGCCCGGCCAGCGCGTACGCCACCACGAGCGGCGGCGACATCAGGAAGTTGCCGCGCACGTTTTGGTGCACACGTGCCTCGAAGTTGCGGTTGCCGGAAAGCACCGAGGCGGCAATGATATTGTTGTCGAGAATTGCCTTCTCAATCGCGGCATCAAGCGGGCCGGAGTTGCCGATGCACGTGGTGCAGCCGTATCCAACGAGGTTGAAACCAAGTTGATCGAGGTACGGTTGCAACCCGGTTTTATCGAGGTAATCGCTGACCACGCGCGAGCCCGGCGCGAGCGACGCCTTCACCAACGGCGCCAATTTCAAGCCGCGTTCGATCGCCTTTTTCGCCAGGAGCCCAGCCGCCAGCATCACACTTGGATTAGAGGTGTTCGTGCAACTCGTGATCGCGGCGATGACCACGTCGCCATGGTCAAGCACGGCGGTGCCGTTGCCATGCACAGGCACGGCGGCGGTGATCCCAGCCAAGTCGGCGGCGTCACGACCAAAGCCGCCGTCGGCGACCGACTTGGAAAAAAGTTCCTCGAACTTTCTACCGAGGTTCGGAACCTCGATACGATCCTGCGGACGCTTCGGCCCGGCCACGCTTGGCTGAATCGAACCCAGCTCGAGCGCGAGGTTCACCGAGTAATCGATCTCTCCCTCTCCCGGGATGCCGAACAGCCCTTGGGCCTTATAATAATTCTCGTAAGTCGCGCAATGCTCCGCGGCGCGGCCGGTGGCACGGAGGTAGTTTACCGTCTCTTCGTCGATCGGAAAAAAGCCCATCGTCGCGCCATACTCGGGCGCCATGTTGGCGATGGTTGCCCGATCCGTCAGCGGCAATTGCTTCGCGCCGTCGCCGTAAAACTCGACGAACTTCCCGACCACTTTCGCCTCGCGCAGCATCTCGGTGACGGTCAACGCCAAGTCGGTCGCGGTGACTCCCTCGCTCAGCGCACCGTCGAGCCGAACGCCGACCACGTCCGGCGTCAAAAAGTAAACCGGCTGGCCCAGCATTCCCGCCTCGGCCTCGATGCCACCGACGCCCCAACCGACGATGCCCAAGCCGTTAATCATCGTCGTGTGCGAGTCGGTGCCGACCAGCGTGTCCGGGTAGTGGACGCCGTCCGTATTGCTCAGCACGCCTCGAGCGAGAAACTCAAGATTGACTTGGTGCACGATGCCGATGCCCGGCGGCACAACCTTGAACGTGTCGAACGCCTGCATGCCCCATTTCAAAAACTGGTAACGCTCGCGGTTGCGAGTGAACTCCAAGTCGAGATTCTTGTCCATCGCATCCGCCGACCCGGCGAAGTCCACCTGAACTGAGTGGTCGACCACCAAGTCTACCGGCACCAACGGCTCGATGATCTTCGGGTCTTTGCCCAAGCGCGCCGCCACCGACCGCATCGCGGCCAAGTCCACCAGCAACGGCACACCGGTGAAATCCTGCAAGACGATCCGGGCAACAGTGAACGGAACCTCCTCCGTGCGCTGCGCCTTGGCCTGCCACCCAGCGAGTTGGCGGATGTTCTCCTCCGTCACCTTTTGGCCGTCGCAATTGCGCAGCACCGACTCCAAAACCAGACGGATACAAACCGGGAGGCGAGAGACATCGCCCAAGCCGGCATCAGCAAGCGCCGGTAGCGAGTAAAATTTACCCTGTTGACCATTCCCGAGATCAAACGAACGCAACGAATTAAACGCATTATAACTCATAAAAAACAAAGCGACGAACGTCGCGTTGTCACAAGAAGATGAATCCCCCAAGGCCCAATGTCAACGACAGCACTTGACCAAGGGCCTGGTTTAGCGGACGCCTACTTGGCCGGTTTTGGGGCTGTACACGTATCGCATGCCCCGAGGGGG
>JABGZB010000268.1 GCA_018674955.1 Verrucomicrobiota bacterium
ACCTGATAAATTGAGAACAGCAGTGACACGGCGGTCATCGTCTGCTCGCCACCGGAAAGCAGCGTGATGCTCTGGAGTTTCTTTCCCGGGGGCCGCGCCACGATCTCGATGCCGCTGTTGAGCACGTCCTCCTCGTCCACCAAAACCAAATCCGCCTTGCCGCCCTCGAACACCTCGGTGAACAACTCGCGGAAGTTGGCGCGAATCTTCTCGAACGTCGCCCGGAACATTTCCGTCGTCTCGACGTTGATCTGCTCGATGACTTCCAGCAACTGCTCCTTCGCCTTGACGAGGTCGTCGTATTGGGTTGTCAGAAAAGTGTAACGCTCCTCCGTCTCCTTGTATTCCTCGATGGCGACCAGATTCACCGGCCCCATGCGGTCGAGCCTTTCCTGCAACTCGTCGACCTTCTCGCCCACCCGCTCCCAGTCAGTCTCCCCGTCGACGACAACCTCCACCTTGATGCTGCCGGAGTCGTCCTCGGTGACCTTGAGACACTCGGCCTCCACTTCCTGCAAAACAATCTGGTACTTCTCCTGTATCCGCTCGCAGAGGTTCTCGGCCATCATGTTATTTTGGGCCAGTTCCACCTCAAGCTTCGAGCGGCGTTCCTGCGAACTGCTCAACTCCTCGCGAATGGAGCGTAGCGCCTCTTCGCGTTCCTCGACTTTTTGATCCGCCTCGGCTTTTTGCGAAAGCAACCCGGCGATTTTGCCGCTGGACTGCTCGCGCTCGGTGCGAACGGCCGCGATGCGTTGCGTCGAGTCGGAAATGTCCTTCTCTGTTTGTGTCTTTTTATTCTCGGCCGCCTCGATGTCGCCGCGGCGCTGGGTGACGAGCTGCTTGAGTTCCCCGATGCGAACATTCAGTGGCTCGAGTTGCCGACGGAACGACGCCAGCAACTGTTCCTCCGATGCCAGCCCGACCTTGACCTCGGTCAGCGCCGCGTTAGCGACGTCGCGCTTGCCACGCAACCCCTCTACCACTCCGGTCACCTCGCCCAAGAGCGTGTTGTTGGCCACCTCCCTTTCCTCGAGTGAAACCAGCTCAGCGGCCAACGAGTCGCGCTTGCCGCTGCCCTCGGATTCCTGGCCGGAGAGACTCTCCAGCTCGAACGTGACACTCTCGATTTTCTGCGCCAGCACGCGCTGCGAATTCTCCAGCGCCTTCAGCTCGCCCTCGCTCGATGCGATGGACACCTCCTGCTGCCGCAGCTCCGTCTGCTCCTGTTGCAAACCGCCCTGCAACGCGGTTTGCTCAGCCTGCATGTCGCCCTTCTCGCGGCTCTGCTCATCGACGTTGCCGCCCACTCCCTCGAGTTCCTTTTCCAATTCGGCAATTTCATTTTTCCGCGCGAGCAGCGAGGCCGACGCGTTGCCATTGCCTCGACCTCCGCTGAACACACCGTGCCGAGAAAGCAACTCACCGGCACTCGTAACAAAATCCAAATCGCGATGCTGTTCGCGGCCGCGCATCGCGGCGTCGAGATCGGGCACGATGACCAAGCGGCCAAGCAGCCGGTCGAGCAACGGCTGAACATCGACGTCGCATCCCACTTGGCCAAGCGCCGGCACGCCACCGAACTCGTCGAGCTTGGCCGCATCAATCGACGGCTGCATGCTACCGGAAATCAGGTCGAGCGCAACGATGTCCGCGCGGCCTTTTTTGCCTTCGCTCAGCGACGCCAAGATCGACTGGGCATCGGTCGCCTGCCGAGTGATGACCAACTGCAAATGCCGACCAAGCGCGGCCTCGACAGCAGCGACGTATTTTCCCGGCACGCGAATCTTATCGGCCAACAAACCAAGCGCAGCCTCGGACTCTTTGATGGCTGCCTGAACCCCGGCGCTGACACCCTCGTTGGAGGCCTGCAACTGCTTTAGCACATTCAGCCGCGACCTCTTTTCTGCCTGAAACCTCAGTAAATCATCTAATTCCACAGTCAGCTTGGCCAAGCGTTCCTGCAGTTCGGCCAAGCGCTTCTGGCGTTCCTCGACCGTGCCACGATGGCTTTGGGCGGTGGATTTTCGATCCTCGACATCGCTGGAAAATTGGCCAAGCCGCTCCCGAAGTTTCGCCTCTTCCTCCTCGAGTTGGGTTTTCTCCGACGAAAGTTTCTCGAGCCGAACGGTGTTTCCCCTCTTCTGCAAATCGATCGAGTTGATCTCGTTGCGGACACGGGTCAGTTCCTGCGCGACGCTGTACGACTCGGACTGCGCCTGGCGAAGCGTCTCCTCCCGTTGGCCAAGCTCCTCCTCGAGGGCATTGCACGCGGCCTGTTTTTCATCGACGACGCGGCGCATGTCACCGACGCCGTTGTCGGCGTCGCCGAGCTTGGCCTGCATCTCGGCCAACTCCTGCTCGGCGTCGCTGCGCCGCTGCTCGGCCTGCGCAATGTCTTCGTGCGCCTTGGCAACGTGTTCGTCCAACTCCTGGATGCGCTCGTGACTAAATTGAATCCGGCTCTCGAGTCGCTCGAGTTCTGCCTGCAGGTTGGCGCCTTTTTCCTGCGCATCGTTCACCTGTTTTTCGATCGCGCCACGCTGCTGCCGCGCTTGGTTGATCAGAGCCTCCTCGCTCTCGATTGTCCCGGTAAAGTCATCCGACTTGCCCTTGAACTCGCTGATGGCCTGCTCGCATTGCCGGACGGTTTCCTGAATCTCCCCGAGCTGATGCCGGGCGAATTGGCTTTCCAAGTTCTGGAGTTCCTCGATGAACTCCTTGTAGCGCCGCGCCTTGCCGGCCTGACGTTGGAGCGAGCCGATCTGCCGCTTGACTTCGCGGATGGTGTCGGACACGCGCAGTAAATTTTGCTCGGTGTAGTCGAGCTTTCGCAGCGCCTCTTTTTTCTGCGTCTTGAAGCGCGTGATGCCGGCAGCCTCCTCGAACACCAACCGTCGGTCGTCCGGTTTACTGGAGATGAGTTGGGTAATATTGCCCTGGGCCATGATGCCGTAGCTGGCCCGCCCCATGCCGGTGCCCATGAACAACTGCTGGATGTCCTTGAGGCGACACGAAACTTTGTTGATGAAATAATCACTGCCACCATCACGGAAAAGCCGTCGCGTCACTGTAACTTCGTTGTACGGCAAGTCGACTCCGGCCGCCTTGAGTTGATCGGTGTCAATGCCGCCCATGGTCATCGACACCTCCGCCATACCAAGAGCCTTGCGTTGGTCGGTGCCGTTGAAAATCACATCCACCATCCCCGAGCCCCGGAGTGCCTTGGCCGATTGCTCGCCCAAAACCCACCGAATCGAATCGGAAACATTCGACTTGCCGCAGCCGTTCGGGCCGACAATCGCCGTGACACCCGGCTGAAAATCGAGCGATGTCTTGTCCGCAAACGACTTAAAGCCCAAGGCCGTGAGATTCTTTAAATACACGTCGCGGCGAATCAGAGCCAATTTAGCTAATCGAGTAAAGTCTAAAACACAATATAATGATGCGTACCATTCGCTTAACCACAATAGGTTGTGCTTTCCCTGGGTCATTCTGACCCAGGTTATTCACCGCTTCGCTAACCCACAGGCCCCGAACTGGTTGACCCCCGGTCCCGTGGACAGCACAATCCGCCCGCGATTGGCCAAGCGCGATTATTTTATGAGCATCGATTCGATTTACTCTGACCTGACTTTGAAGAATGGGGCTAAAATGGCTCTGTTGGTGATGGACGGCCTTGGCGATATCGCCACTGCCGCCACGGATTACAAGACCCCGCTCGAGGCAGCGGTCACGCCCAATCTCGACGCCTTGGCGAAGGACTCGGCGCAGGGCCGGTTGATCCCCGCCGCGCACGGCATCACACCCGGCAGCGGTCCCGGCCACCTCGGACTGTTCGGCTACGACCCGATGGAAGTCGAGGTCGGGCGAGGCGTCATTGAGGCGCTTGGCCTTGGCTTGGAACTGCAGCCGGGCGACGTCGCCGCCCGGGCGAACTTCTGCACACTCGACGCCGACGGCCTGGTCACCGACCGGCGCGCCGGCCGCATCGAGACCGAACTTTGCGAGGAGCGTTGCGCCAAGCTCTCGGCGAATATCAAACAGATTGGCGACGCCGAGGTCATCATCACGCCGGGCAAGGGTCACCGGTTTGTCATCATCTTTCGCCGCGCCGACTTGGCCGGGCCGCTAAGCGACACCGATCCGCACCGCGAGGGCCTGCCGATCGCCGAGTCGCAGCCGGACAACCCCAACTGCCCCAAAGCGCAGAAAGCCGCCAAGCTGATCGGTGAATTTTACAAGACCGCCCTGCCGCTGCTCGCCGGCTTGGAGCCCGCTAATGGCTTCCTCATGCGAGGTATCGCGCATCAGCCGGACATCCCGATGTTCGCCGAGCGCTACGCGATGCGCACGGCGTGCCTCGCCGTTTACCCGATGTACAAGGGCCTCGCCCAACTCGTCGGTATGACCAAGCACGAAGGCCCGCAGACGATCGAGGAGCAGTTCCAAAAATACAAAGAGCTCTACGACGACTACGAATATTTTTTCATCCATTACAAGTACACCGACATGTACGGCGAAGACGGAAATTTCGAGGCCAAGACCAAGGCGATCGAGGACTTCGACAAGGCGCTGCCTATCTTGCTCGAGAAAAAACCTGACGTCATCGCCATCACCGGCGACCACTCGACGCCGTGCGCGCTCAAGGGCCACTCGTGGCATCCGCAGCCGGTGTTGCTGCACTCGGCCGCCAGCGGCTCCGACAAGCTCGAGCGCTTCACCGAGACGCACGCCAACCGCGGCTCGCTCGGCATCATCGAGGCCAAGCACCTCATCCGCCTCATGCAGGCCAACGCGTTGATGTTCGACAAGTTCGGCGCATGAAAGCTGTCATCCTCGCCGCCGGGAAAGGCACCCGAATGGGCGCGCTAACCGACGAGTTGCCCAAGCCGATGTTGCCGGTCGAGGGTAAGACGATACTCGAGCACATCATCAGCGGCATTGCCGCGCAGGGCGTGCGCGAGTTCTGCCTCATCACCGGCTGGAAAGCGGAGGTCATCGAGCAACATTTCGGCGACGGCTCGGCGCTTGGCCTCTCGATCACTTACGCGCGGCAGGAAGTGCAGGATGGCACCGGCAAAGCGCCGGAATTGGCCAAGCGCTTCGTCGGCAACGACCCGTTCCTGTTGACCTACGGCGACATCCTCGTGCGCCCGGAAACGTACGCGACCATGGTCGAGCGTTTTGGCCAAGGAGAGTTTTCCGGCCTCATCACCGTGACCAAGGGCGAGGACGTGACCAAGGGGGCGATCAACTTTTTCGACGATCAATTCTGTCTCCGCAAAATCGTCGAGAAACCGAGCGCGGAGCAACTCGACCAACTCCGCGCCGACGGCTGGCTAAAGGATAGTGACACGATGTGGTACAACGCCGGCATTTACATCTTCCGCCCCGTCGTATTCGAGCACACGGCCAAGCTGCAAAAATCCCCGCGTGGCGAGTACGAGTTGACCGACGCCATCGCAACGATGATCGACGCGGGCGAACCGATTGCCGGCGCAAAAACCGAAGGCCGCTGGATCGACGTCCGCGACCCCGAAGTGCTCAAATCGCTGGGCTGATTAATCGCCGCATCAGAATCGCAAACTTCTCTCTCTATTTTCGATTCTTTGCGTGAAGTTACGAGCATCGGCAGCTGGGGAAGACTAATGCTCACCCTGCCCCGTTGGGGCTGACGGCGCTTTCACGCCGGAACCAAAGCAGCGCGCAGCGCCACACTTCATGATGTTGGCGCGTATCATTTTTCGCCCAACTCAAAGCAGGCGAGTTCGTTGGGGCCTCGGAGGTAGAGGCGTTTGCCGACGATGGCGGGGTGGGACATCGAGTCGGTGCTCGCATCGCCGAAGGGGCGCAACCGGGCGAGCGGCTTGAACTCGTTTGCCGCGGCGTCGAGTAGCAGCAGGTCGCCGCTGTTCGTCCAGGCCAACACGCGCCCGTTGCCCCCGATCACGTTTGAGTGGTCGAAAAACATGTCGTCCTCCGCCACCCAAATCGTTTTCAATCCATTCTTCAAGTCGAGGCAATACATCTCGCCGTAGGCCGTGGCGAACACGCGGCCGGCGACGATGACCGGCGAGCAGGTGTCCGGCGCGAGGCTGACGTTAGTTAGCACCGGCTTGGGATTGATTTTTCCATCGGGCAAAAAACCGTGCAGCCGCGTCGCGTTGTTCTCGGTGGCGAGCAGCAGTTGGCCGGCGTGGATGAGCGGCGTGGTGACATTGAAGTCCGCCCCCTCGCGTGGCACGTACTCCCACAACCGCTCTCCGGTGGCCGGATCCCAGCCGCCGACGCTCGCAGAGTCGTAGCCAATGACCTGTCGCCGGCCACCAAGTTCCCCCACGACAAACGCCGAGTAGGCGGCAGCGTGGCCGGGCGTTTCCCAAATCAGCCTTCCGTTTTTCCGGTCGAGCGCGGCCACCGAGGCGTCGCGGCCACCAGGGTTGATGATCAGTTTGTCGTCCACGATCAGCGGCGGCGAACTCGAGCCCCACGTCAGCAGCTTGGCTCCGTGGTCACGATAATAATTTGTCCGCCAAACAACCGCGCCGGTGTCGAGCCGGACGCAATGCAGGTCGCCCAGCGCACCGTGCAGATACACCAGGCC
>JABGZB010000269.1 GCA_018674955.1 Verrucomicrobiota bacterium
AATTGAGCCGTCTCACACAAGCGAATATAAATTCGCGCTGAATCCGCTTCATCATTCACCCAGTTCTTCAAGCGCTGCCAAACGCGCATCAGGCTTTCGTGCGAAATATCAATGATAATCTTGTCGTGTATTTTGACGTTCTCACCCGGCATGATGAATGTTCGCCCGATTGGCCGGTAGGCATCAATCACGGTCAGCATCTTTTCGCGTTGGTGGCCGGTAATTTCATCAATTTCGCTAAAAGGCAGCGGACGGCGCACTCCACGTCCATCACCTTGTTTTTCAGTTATTGCCTTAAACAGCTTCATGCACAGTAGTCTATGATCGTCATCGGGCAACTCATTATAAACTTCGTCACCATGACGTGACAGAGCTTCAGTCATTCGACCGATGGCATTGTAATGATCAAGATCTAAGGCCTGTTCCCGATTCGCATTATTGAGCCAATAATCCCACATGCGCATTAATGCGTGCTGCAAGATTGGCAACTGGTCTGGGTCATCCCCAATGTCGTTCAGCAACTGCTGTTTTAATCGGGGAGAGATTTCAGCACCCCCAACCTTCACCGGGCCTTCGATAGCCCTTGCACGCTGCTTGCGATTAAGACGAGGAATCAGGTACTCCCCCTCATTAACCGCCTCCGCCAAGCCCTGGAACTCCGCACAGTCACCCAGAAAATCTGAACGCATTGTAAGGATGATAAAGATGGGAAACTCTGTTTGACGGGCGGTCTCCAGCAACAACTGGATGAAATGGGAGGCTTCCTGGCCTGTTTTGTCCCCACTTTGTCGAAACCTAAATATTTCCTCAAACTGATCGACCAGCAATAGAAGATTTGAGCCCTCCTCGATGTCAGATTGGCGGTATGCCTCGATGAGCCCAAGACCACTGCGACTGAGAGTGGCTCGGGTCTGCAATACATTCTCCTCGTTGACATCTCCAAATAAATTCGATTCAACCAAAGCTTGAGCAAGTTTAGTCAAGGGATCGCCGCCGGGCCGCATAATGGAAATATCCCAGGCGATGGAGGTGCTAGTCATAGTGCCACCGTGCAGTTCCGGAAGCAGACCGGCCCGCACAAGCGATGACTTCCCGCTGCCGGATGCACCGACTACAGCAAGGAAACGTGTGTTGCCCAGTCGCTGGAGAAGCTGGGCCACCTGTTCTTCACGGCCAAAGAACAGATAGTTTTCGTCGAACTCAAACGGACGCAGACCGGGAAATGGATTGCCTTCAAACATGGTGTATTAATCCTTACTCTTGACCTTGGTGATAAATGAATCCAGGGGGCCAAGACTATCGCCCGGGATCTGGATGATTTCAGCTAAATGCGATCGAAACCGCTCCTTGTGACGGGACTCCGGCGGCGCGATAAGGATCACCTTCTCCCGGATAGGTTGGGTCCGCCCCTGGCCGGATGCCTTGATCATATTGTTAAGCTTCATGTTGACCCATTGACGTGTGGCCGAGCCAAAATAAATTAACACGGAGTCACAAATTCTCAGGTTCTCCATATGCGCCTCAGAAACCTCGGCTTCAGTACCCGAAAAGACGGGAATGACAACCTCCAATCCGTGCTCAAACAAATAATCCTCAATGGCCTCAATCTTTTCTTCATCATCCGGCGGCGCCATCAAATATACCACCCTGGGCCCGTCACCAGACGCATCCTGCACCGGGTTATCAACACGACTTTTCTTCTCGATGAAATGGTCGATGACCAGGCCCTTGAAAATTTCGAAGGTACCCTCAACAAAGTCGGTTTTCTGATATGTTGCGGGATCGACCCGCAGGCGCTCGACAAAGTCGGTTTGCTTTTCCTCTGTAGTTTGCAGTTCGTTCGGCAGCCAGACCAAGCGCTCGATTCCGCGTTTCGCTGCTTCCACTGCGGATAATCTGATTTGCGTTTCGATGACTGACTTATCGCCCGCCTCCGGGATCATTCCATAACTGGAACCGAGTAGATGGATGGCAACGTCCGCTCGATCCATGTATTCACTCACCTTCAACTCAATCTCAGCAGCGTTAAATGGCAGTTGGCTATCCGGCAGAATCATATGACCGCGCTCACGCAGATCTCGAACGATGTTTTCACGTTCCTCATTGCGATCAGCGGTCACTGTTGCAAGGTAGACCGTCTTTCCGCCTTCTTCTGGAGTGGCAATAGCAGATTCATCAGCATCCGCGCTGTCGGATTTTTTTAGAATTTCACAAATCTCATAAGCCAAATCATAAATACGACTAAAATAGTTCTGACGGGCCTCTTTCCCGAAGGCCTCGTTGTACTCAACAACCTTACCGGAATTATTGTCGAAATCGTAAAAGTTGAAGCCTAGCACGCTACCGAACACCCGCTGCAACTCCGGTTGAACCTCGTCCGGATCGTACGGCGTCTTGACAACCTTCAACACGCGCGATTTCCCCGCAACAGCAACCCCACCAGTTTCTTCAGCGTTTTTATAAAACTCAGTGATTTCCTTGTTGCACCACTCCGACTTTATGTATCGGGGACTCAAAATCGACACCATGAGCTTGGTATTCTTAAACTCTTCGACAATTTGCTCGTCGAAAATGTCGCTGCCTGAAAGTTTCTGATCCCGCCAGATCTTAGGCTTTTCACCCATCAACTGGGCCAAGCGATTCTCTAGAATTCGCTGAAACTCGGTGATCCACCCCTTCTGATCCTCAGAAATTGGAAGGTCATCAATATGCGCGTAGCTAATAAAAAGATCATTCATGGAGGGGTCCCGTTCGACAAGGTCTTGGCTAGACTGTTGGGCGACTTTTGTAACCAAGCCCATACTAGAAGTCAAGGTATCGCATGGTCAACGGCATCCGTGGCCACCCCGGACTGGAGGGAGACACGCTGGATGTTGGCAACCGCCCCTATCCAGAGTCAGAGCTGTTTGGGCTTGGGCTGGAGGATAATCCGGTTGCCGGGAGTGACCCACGGGATTTCCTTTTTGTCGATGACGAGGGTGCGGGGCATCAACTCGATCTCGTGGCCCAGCAGATTCATCGTCACCACGCCGGGCAGGAACATCAAATCCTGATAGATGCACTCGCCGAACGGCACCACGAAAGCGCGCTGCTTGAGTTCCTGGCTGCTCTCGGGTGTCCTGTCCATTGGTTGCTTGTTGCGGCCAGGATCATCGAACGCCAACTCACCGCTCGTAAGCCCGTTCGTGTCCGCGCCGTCGAACACCACCCGAAAGCCGTCGATGCCAAGCGCCGGTTGGCGGATGGTCATCGTCGGCCCACCACCCGCTGCCGTATCGAAATTGACCCGCCACGGGCCTTTGCGGTCTCGCAGGTGTTCCATGCCGTAAAACCCGGCGAAGTAAATCAGCAGCGTGACGGCGAAAAGTCCGCCAAGAAAACGCCATGGAATGTTAGATTGCTCCCGCTCCATCCGTGCCGACCGTTCCGCTTGGCCAAGCCGATGTCAAGCTACGGATAGTTACGGGGCCAGGCTGATGAACGGCACCCAGGGCAGATTGCGAAGGACGGCGTAAACGACCATTCCGACGACAAGGCCGATGACCAGCCAGGTGTTCGCAAAAAGGGTGTGGTATGGTCGGGCCTGCGACGTCGAGCGGATGTAGCGCCCGAAGTCGGTCACGCCCATCGTGAGCAGGCAGAGGATGCCGGGGTTGAGCCGAAACGCCTCGAACACATTGCCATGCGTCAGCGCAAAAAGGGCCCGCGAAGAGCCGCAACCGGGGCACGAGTAGCCGGTCGCCATGTGAAAGGCGCACTTGGGGAAAAACGCATGCTTCGTGGGATCGAGAAAAAACAGCGCCACCGCTCCCGCAATAATAAACATCGCGATACTGCTGATGAGGATGATTTGCTTCGAGGACATCAGCGGCGAGATGGGTTCACTATGATAACATGCACGTTCTCAGCTTCTTAAAACTATCGCTTTAAAGTGACTCATCGAACTATCCAACCAAATCCGATGACTATGGAAAGAAGTAAAAAAAATGACCCGGATAAAATCCCGATCCAGGCATGGGCGGTTCCCTTGACTTCGGGATTTTCCTTCACCCTCCTCAGCCCGATGACGCCCAGGATGATTGCAGGGAAACAGAGCAGCGGCGGACAGATGATGCAAAACACACCGACATAATAGGCGATGAGCGCCGGGACGTTCTTGTACGGGATCACCGTCGAGACGCCGCCCTCGCCCTCTGCCGACGCGGGCGACGCGGCAGGCGACGCCGCAAAGGCGTCTTGAAACTTCGGCAGCGTGGCCAGCGGCACCCACTCGCCGGAACCGTCCACCTCGACGAGCGACTTGGGGGTGCATCGGTTTTGAGCGACCCACTGTTGCAACTCCTCCGTGCTGACTGGTCCGTACTCGGCACCGTCCGTTCCCTTGATTTTATATTGCTGACTCATGGTTTCAATGTGTCAAGTCTCCACGCCTTGGGAGCGGAGGTGCTCCCTCACTTCGGGGTCACTGAGAAAAACCAGCGTGATGATGCCCAACGTCAGGTTGACCATGTCGCAGTTGATGATGTTAACGATTTGCATGATGGCGATGGTCCTAGCGGAGGCGAAGGCCGGGGCCGGGTTGCTACCCAACATCTGGCTGCCCTTCATGATGGCCATGACGCCAAGAACCAGAGAATAAATCCAAGGGATGTAGATAAACATCGTCCCCAAAGCTATGCCAAAGCAGGTCAGGAGCGCCAGAATGCCGCCGACAAGTGTCATGATTGCGACAGCCTGTAATTTCCCCGGTTTTATCGGTTGGCCAGCGGGAGCAACCGCTGCGACAGGTACGACCGCAGGTCTCGTGAGTGGAGTGGATGGCACCGGAGACTCAGCTGCTTCGCGGCAAATGTAGCTGAGTTCCTCAATTAGGTTCAGCGGACGCCATTCCTCGTAGGGTGATTTCCGCACGAGGGAATGATCGTCCATCCGTTTCTCCCGCACCCACTCTCGAATTTGCTCCGCGTCAAGCGGCCCATACTTCGTCTCATCTTTATCGTTAGCCTTGAAATAGTACATTATTTAAGAGACAAAGAAATCATAACGACTGTCAGTCGCTGGTCAACTCCGCTAGTTTGCTCTTGGCCAAGCCGTCGTCGATGACCGACGCAGCCAAATCCCACCCCTCTATCGCCGATTTGGTTCTGGCCGCGACAAAGAGCGCGTGACCGGCGTTCAGTAACACAGCATCCCGTCTTGGACCGCGATCCTCGCCAGCGAGAATCGAGCGAATGGTCGCTGCGTTTTCCCCGGCGTCACCGCCCTTGAGATCGTCAAGCGTCGCGGGTTGCAGCGGGAACAAACCTGGCTCGTCGCGACTCACGCTGAAACCTCGATCCTGATAAAATTCCGCCACCGTGTTTTCGCCGAGCGTCGAGAGTTCGTCCATCCCACTGTCGCCAACTTTGCCGTTCACAACCATGCCGCGCCGAATACCGATCGACTGCAGCACGCGCGCGATCGGCTCGCACAGTTCGCCCTTGGGTACGCCGATGAGTTGTGACGTCGGCCGTGCCGGGTTGAGGAGCGGGCCGAGGAAATTGAACACTGTCCGCTGGCCGCGCTCGGCGCACAGCTTGCGCGCCGGCATGATGTGCCTGAACGCCGGATGATAACCCGGCGCAAACAGGAACGCGAAGCCGTGATCACTCAAACTCGCCGCGACCTGTTCCGGCGTGAGATCGATCGGGATGCCCAACTCAGCGAGCACGTCGGCGCTACCAGACTTGGAGGTGATCGCGCGGTTGCCGTGCTTGGCCACCGTCACGCCGGCCGCCGCGGCGACGAGCGAGACGGTGGTGGAAATATTGAACGTCCCTAGCTTGTCGCCACCGGTGCCGCAGACGTCGAGTATCTCACGGCCACGCGTCTCGTCATCGAGCGGCACGGGCAACGCCTTGTCGCGTAGCTCACTGGCAAACGCCGCAATCTCCCCCGGCGTCTCGCCCTTGTTTGCCAGCGCCGTGAGGAACCTAGCCTTGGCTTCGGGAGTGACGCTCTCATCAGTCAGGTAGCCAATGGCGTCGCGCACTTGTTCATCGCTCAGTTCCGTACCGTCGTCCAGTTGACTGGTCAGGGTGTCTAACATGGACAAGACGATACGCCTGCCACCGTCGATTGGCCAAGCGCAGATTGCCCGTTGGTTGTACTTTGGCCTGAGCCATGGTATGCTTCCCTAAGCTTGACGATGGGCAAACAAAAGATCGTGATCCCGGGCGGCGGCGGCTTCATCGGCCAGCATGTCACCCGGCATTTTGTGGCAAAGGGCTGGGATGTGGTGGTGCTCTCCCGGCAAAATCATGAGCACCGGGAGGGCGTTCGGTTCATTTGGTGGGACGGTGCCAACCTCGACGCGTGGGCCGATGAACTCGACGGCGCGACGGCCGTCATCAACCTCGCCGGCCGCACGGTCAACTGCCGGTACGGTAAAAAGAATCGGCGCCAGATTTACGAGTCACGCGAGTCCTCCACCGAGGTGATCGGCGAGGCGATTGTGGGTTGCGCCACACCGCCGAAAGTGTGGTTCAACGCCAGCTCCTCGACAATTTATCGGCACGCACTCGACCGAGACATGGACGAGACCACTGGAGAGATCGATCCCGTACCGGAAGGCGGCCCGGGGAACAAGTGGGAGTTCTCCGTCGATGTGGTGAACCGCTGGGAGCGTGCGCTGTTCAACGCGGCAACGCCGCACACGCGCCGTATTGCGATGCGCCTGTCCATGGTGTTCGGCACCGGCGCGGGCGGGGTGTTCGAGGCGTTTCGAAACATCACCCGGTTCGGGCTTGCCGGCACACAGGGGCCGGGCACGCAGTACGTCAGTTGGCTGCACGTGGAGGATCTTTTACGGATGCTCGACTGGTGCCTCGACCACGAGGAACTCATCGGGCCGATCAACATGTGCTCGCCCAACCCGATGCCAAACCGCAAGTTTATGCGGGCGCTGCGCGAGGCGTGCGGCGTGAAGTACGGCCTGCCAGCCTCAGCGTGGATGCTCGAGATCGGCGCATTCTTCATGCGGACCGAGACGGAGTTGCTGCTGAAAAGCCGCCGAGCGGTGCCGGGCAAGTTGTTCGAATCCGGCTTTGAGTTCAAACAGCCCAGTTGGCCGGAGGCCGCAAAAGAAATCGAACGTTCCTGGCACGCCTAAGTGCGGACGTTACTCCTTGGTGATGACCTCGTCGAGGTTCAGTATAAGGCTGGTGATCCCCGTCAGCGCGGCAACCTGCGCGGCGTCGAGCGCTTGATCCGGCTTGGCTTCGCCGATGGATAACAACTCCTTCACCGACTCCGGATTACCGGCGTAATGCGTTTGAAGCTTGGTCAGGCGCCTGGCCAAAAGGTCGATTTCAGCCCGCCTTGCCGGCCGCCCTGTGGCGATCGCCAGCGCCTGGCGAAGCCGGTCACCGTCACTGCCCGGTTGCCGCAGCAGTTGCTCGGCGAAGCAGCGGGCGGCCTCGACGTAGGTGGTGTCGTTGAGCAGGTTGAGCGCGTGCATCGGGGTGTTCGTGCGGCTGGGGCGCACGGTGCAGACGCGCCGCGCCGGGTTATCGAAAAACATCGCCGGCTTCACCGAGCGCCGCCAAAACGTGTAGAGGCTGCGCCGGTAGAGCGACTCGCCGCCGGAGCGCTTGTAGACGATTTTCCCGAAACTGAAGTCAGACCAAACACCGGGCGGCTGGTACGGCTTGACCGGCGGGCCGCCCGTTCGCTCCACTAGCAATCCGGCGAGTGCGAGCGCCTGGTCGCGAATGGCCTGCGCGCTCATGCGAAGGCGCGGGCCTCGGGCGATAAGCCGGTTTTGAGGATCGCGCTCGAGCAACTCCGGCGTCACAGCGGAGGCCTGCCGGTACGCCGCGCTGGTGACGATGAGGCGGTGGAGGTGCTTCACGTTCCAGCCGGACTGCACGAACTCGGTCGCAAGCCAGTCGAGCAGCCGGGGGTGTTCCGGCCGTTCGCCCTGCACGCCGAAGTCCTCGGTGGTCTTGACAAGGCCGATACCGAAGAAATGTTGCCAGTAACGGTTCACCGTCACGCGGGCGGTGAGCGGGTGATTCGGATCGGTCAGCCAACGGGCGAGGTCGAGCCGGTTGGCGCGCCCGCGCTTGGCCAAGCCGGGGAGGCTGGCCGGGACGCCGGGCTGGATGGACTGGCTCTTGTCCGGCTGATCGTAAACACCGCGCACGAGTAGGAAGGTGTCGCGCGGCTTGGCCGAGTCTCGCATGACCATGGTGCTGCCCAGCGAGTCGTTGATTTTTTTGATCGCCGCGCGGGTGGTTTCCCCGCCGCGCCTGGCCGCGATGAAGTCCGGCATGAGTGAACGATGATGCCGGGCGAGCGAGTCGCGCTGCTTGGCCTGGCGCTTGGCCGGGGGCGTGCCGAGAATGTGAACGATCTCCCCCGGCAACCCGTCGCGCATCTCAATCGACGGCTCGGGCGCGGCAGTGACCGAGACGCGGAAGCGCCCTAGCAGATGCTTCTTCGCATCGTGCTTATGCCGGAGCCGCAACGTGAATCGCGTGCCTTCGCCGGCCGGCCAGGTTTCTTTCAAGCGAAACACGGCCTTGCGTGGCTGGTTGTAATCGAAGTCCTTTTTCCAGATGCCCCAGCCGGACTTGGGATCGCCATCGATCACGCCGGTCACCGGCAGGCCATCCTGGTTGAACTCCGCAACAGCGCTGGCAAACAACAGCGGATCGAGTTTACCCGGCCGGCCCCTGGTACTGACGCGCACTAAAAACCGGATCGATGTCTGCGCGTTGGGCACCTCCTCAATCGCGCCGGTGTCCGGTCCGACGGTGGCCCTGAATCGGGTGTAGCCCTCCGGCAGCACGAAGATGACGCGCGACTTGGCGTGGGTTCCGATGCCCCACTTGAGAGGTCGGCCGTCGATGCGCTGCGGCTCACCCTTTGCGTTGCGATTCTTTAGGACTTCGCGGTAGTCGGTCGTCGCGGAGTGCCAGTCGAGCTCGGTTAACTTGAGGGTGCCGTCGGGGCCTTCTAGAATCGGTTCGCCCCAGTTGGCCCAGTCGGAGGAGATGCCGTTGTCGCCGTCGCCGACGTCGAGCACGAGCAGTCGTTGGCCGGTGATGTCAATGTCGATCCGCTTGGCGCCCCTTTTCATTAGGCCGCTGTCGAAGCGTTGCTCGAGGTTGGCGAGGTCGAGCTCGTTGATACCGGGCTGCAACTCGAAACCGGTCAGCACGAAGTTGCCCTCGCGTCCGGGGCCACCACCTTTCAAGCTCGGGTCTGTCAGCGTCTCGAGCCGGATGCCCGTGATACCGTCGAGTTCGGTGCTGAACGTGAGCGTGTAGGCTTCGTTGTCCGGCAATTTGCCGGTGGCGAGCACCGAGGCGTCGCCCTGTATCTTCAACTCACTGCCGTTGGCCGACTCGGCGGAGTCCGGCTTGAGCTGCCGCCAGCCGTCGAGCCGTCCGGTTTGCCCGATCTCCCTCCGCAACGGCGCCTCCCATTGTTCGCGCTCGGCGTCGAACCTGGCCAAAGGCTGATTGAGCTCGGCTTGGTGCCGGGCCAGCGTGGTCTCGAGTTGCTTGAGCTTGGCCGCCTGTTCCAGCGTGGGCACCTTAATAGTGGGCTCCATGTCGCCGCCTCCGCGCTCCGGCACGGCGTTGAAGAAGGCGAACAACCGGTAAAACTCGTTCTGCGAAATCGGGTCATACTTGTGGTCGTGGCAGCGCGCGCAACCGACGGTGAGGCCGAGCCAGACAGTACCGGTCGTCTCGACTCGATCGACGACATACTCGACCTGCGTCTCGGCGGCAATCGCGCCGCCCTCGCCGTTGAGCATGTGGTTGCGGTTGAAGCCGGTGGCGATGAGCTGGCCGAGCGACGGCTTGGGCAACAGGTCTCCGGCAAGCTGCTCGATGGTAAATTGGTCGAACGGCATGTTGCGGTTCAGCGCATCGACGACCCAGTCGCGCCAATGCCACTGATTACGGGTGCGGTCGGCCTGGAAACCGTTGGTGTCGGCGTAGCGGGCGGCGTCGAGCCATGCCTGCGCCATGTGCTCGCCATAGCGAGGCGAGGCGAGGAGCCGATTAACCAAGCGCTCGTAGGCGCGTGGCGACGAGTCGGCGGCGAAGGCCTCGATCTCGGCCGACGTCGGCGGCAGGCCGGTGAGGTCAAGCGTGGCGCGTCGGATGAGCGTGCGCCTGGCCGCGACCGGCGACGGGGCGAGTTGCCCGGCGCGGAGCCTGCCCAGGATGAAGTGGTCAATCGCGTTGAGCGGCCAGCCGCCTGCCCGCGCTTGGCCAAGCGGAAGGCCGGGGCGTTTGGCCGGGATGAAGGCCCAGTGGTTTTGCCACTTGGCGCCCTGCTCGATCCAGCGCCGGACCAACTCCTTCTCGCTGTCGGTTAGAGCAAGGCCAGAGTCGGGCGGCGGCATGAGGTCGTCCGCGTCGGCGGTGGTGATGCGGCGGTAAGCCTCGCTCTCGCTTGGCTTGCCGGCGACGAACGAGCGCACGTCGGCCTCGTCACGAAACGCGTCGGCCTCGGTGTCGAGCCGCAACTTGGCCTTGCGCTTGTTGGCGTCCGGCCCGTGGCACTGGTAACAGTTGTCAGAGAGGATCGGGCGGATGTCGCGGTTGAACTCGACGGGGCCGCCGTCAACGGCATGGGCTGGGTTGCAAACGAACGGAAACAGGCCGGCAAGCAAGGTTGCCACGGCCAGCGAGTGCCGGGCCGGTTGGCGTTGCCTTCGCGTCACGGTTTGACGCTCGGGGAGTTGGTGGCGGACGGCTTGACCGGCGCGGGTGGCAGGTCATTTATTTTCAACTCGAGCATTCCGCGCGATGGCTTGTACTCGGCTGCCGGCAGGTCGTTGACCCAGTCGCCGCTTCTGAGTGCCTCGCGCTGGTCATTTTTGGCATCGACCACGAGCAAGACCGTCGAGGCGATCAGGATCAGAACAATCAACGGCAGCCAGATGCTCCAGTTGACGTGCGTCAGAAAAAGCGTGAGTTGATAGACCAACCCTTTTTTGCCCGCAGACAGCGCGGGGTCGCTGGCCAGCGCATCCGTGCCGCCAAGCTCGTGGTTGAGCTGGACGACCACCGGGGCCGAGTCGATCTTGAGAATCCGGCAGTAGGAACGGACGAACCCGCGCACGAACACCGGGGCGTCGAACTTGTCGAAATCCCCCTCCTCGAGGGCCAGCACGTGGTTGGTGCGGATTTTAAGTTCGCCGCCAATGTCCTCGAGCGACTTGCCCTGCTCCTCGCGGGCTGTCCTCAATTGGTCTCCAACGGATGGCATCCTGCCCGTTTTCTAGCGGGAAAAGCCCCCATGCACAATCCCGAATAAGAGGTTTTTGCCCGCACTTGGCCAAGCGGCTAGCGGGGAGGAATTGCGTTTGATGCGCTTGGCCGGCTTGTTATTGTTCTGCGGACGCTGAACTAATTTAATTCATGACACCCGACCAGATTGCCGTTATTGGACTGATTCTCGTGATGTTCGCCCTGTTTGCGTGGAACAAGTGGCGCTACGACGTCGTGGCAATCATCGCGCTGGTGGCGCTGGTGGCGCTGGACGCGATTCTCGGGGGTGAAACGTCCAAACTGGTCGAGGAGCCCAAGCGGGTGCTGGAGGGGTTCGGCCATCCGGCGGTGGTGACTGTCGCAGCGGTTCTGATTATCAGCCGGGCGCTGCGCAACTCCGGCGTGGTGGACCAAATCTCGCGCAGCGTGATGCCGTTCACAAAAAACCAGATCTCGCATATCCTCAGCCTCTCGCTGGTGGTCATGGTTTTGTCCGCCTTCATGAACAACGTCGGCGCGCTCGCGCTCATGCTGCCGGTCGCGCTCAAGACGGCGGTAGACCGCCAGCGCTCGCCCACCATCCTGCTGTTGCCGATGGCGTTTGCCAGCATCCTCGGAGGCATGATGACGATGATCGGCACGCCGCCAAACATCATCATCGCCAGCCTTCGCGCGGAGCTGACCGGCGAACCGGCGTTCGGCTTGTTTGACTTTTCGCCGGTCGGCGGCTTGGTGGCGATTGCCGGTCTGCTGTTTATCGTGCTCATCGGTTGGCGGCTGATCCCCGGCAAGTCGCACAAGAAACCGGGCATGGAATCGCTGTTCCAAATCAACGACTACATCACCGAGATCAGCACCCCGCCCGGTTGCAAATGGATCGGCAAAACGGTGGCCGAGGTGGAGAAGCTTGTCGGCGAAAAAATGACCCTTTTCGGCTTCATCAGAAAGGACGACAAAGTACTGCCACCCAACCCGGACGGCGTCATTCAGGAGGGCTGCCGTTACGTGGTCAAGGCCGACCCGGTGGAGTTGCAGGCGTTGATCGAGGAACACGACCTGCATCTCTCCACCGAGATGCGGCATCGCATCGACAGCCTGAAAGAGGAGAACACCGGCTTCACCGAGGCTATCGTGACCGCAGGCTCGCCGCTGCTGGGGCGCACCCGCACACACCTCCGACGTCGCAGCGGAAACACGATGACGCTCATGGCTGTGGCGCGCCAAAACAAGCCCATCCGCAAGCAACTCAAGGAGGTGGTTTTTCGCGTCGGCGACGTTTTGCTGCTGCACGGCAAAACCCCGGAGATGGACGACACCATCGCCGATCTCAACCTGCTGCCCTTGGCCGAGCGGGAGCTAAAGGTGGGTACGTTCTCACGGATTGGTTTGTCAGTGGCGATATTTGCGGGAGCCATCGGGTTGAGCATGACCGGCTTCCCGATGACCATCGCCTTTTTGGGTGCTGTGCTGGCCTACATCCTTTGCGGGATTTTGCCGCTCCGCGATATTTACCGAGAAGTGGAATGGCCGATCATCGTCCTGCTCGGCGCGATGATTCCAGTTAGCCAGGCGTTTCAATCGACGGACTGCACCGGGCTGATCGCCGAGTCCATCAAGGGCCTGACCGGCGCCCTGCCGCCGTGGTCGATGATCACCCTGGTCATGATCGTGACCATGTGCCTCTCGGACATCATCAACAACGCCGCCACGGCGTTCATCATGGCACCGATCGCGGTCGGCATTTCCGGCACGCTTGGCCTGCATCCCGACCCGTTTTTGATGGCGGTGGCGGTGGGGGCGTCGTGCGCGTTCCTGACCCCCATCGGGCACCAGTGCAACGCCATGATTTTGGGGCCGGGTGGTTACCGTTTCGGCGACTACTGGCGGGTTGGCCTGCCGCTGGAAATCGTCATAGCCATCCTCGGCACACCA
>JABGZB010000270.1 GCA_018674955.1 Verrucomicrobiota bacterium
CCGCAGGTCACGCATGTCCTGCAATTCCTTCGACATACCATCCTTTGAAATGCCGTTGAGCATATCGGAGAGATCTCTCTCCTCCTTCGCGGTAATGACGTCGGCGACGGCGTCTGCGGCCTCGCTCTTGAGTTTCTCGATATCGCGTTGAAGTTGTTGTAGATTGATCTTGTGGTTACCGATGCTATCACCGTACTCGGCTACATCACCCTCCAAATCCTTGATATGATCCTGCTTCTCAGCCAGCGTGGCGGCGAAATCATTATGAGCAGTGAGGCATTTCTGATATTCTGGGTTCGCGTGGATTTCCTCCTTGGTTTTGCCTTCACCTTGGAGCTTGGCAACTGACTGCCTGGCCATGGCCAGCGCCCCAGCCTTCAGATTCTCAAGCTTCTTCATCTCCTCTGTTAATGACTTTACCTTAGCCATCTTTTTCTCTTGCTGAGCTATGAGCGTAGCCACGGCCTGCTTGTAGGTGTGAATCTGATCGACCTTGCTCTTAATAATATCGTCAAACTTGGCCTTCATCACATTTGGATTCGAATCTAGGGCACGGCGTGACTTGTCTATCTGACCGGTGATCAGATAGAGGAATGACTTAACGTATCTCCAAATTGCTCCAAGCGGGTTCATTTTTTATCAGGTTTTATTTATTTGCTGTGAATTTTGTACTCGCGCACCAGTCAATAGTGAATCGACCCTTTGTTCAACCTTTTTCGCCACCTCCAGGCTTTGGTCCAATTCGCCCCGCAGGCGCTGCAAACGGGCGTCTCCGTCGCTCCGACTGGTGATACCCTGCACGGAGGCCAGGGTCCGGCTCATGTGCTCGACGGTCTGGACCACCTCGCCCACCAGTTTCTCACGCTGATCGAGGATCGGTTTACGGGCCGTCTCGGAGGCCAAGCTGTCGGCGGTCTTCCACAGTTGCAGCGTTTTTTCAAGTGAACTCACGCACTGCTGAAACAGTTCATCTGAACGCTGCTGGATGTCCTCGACCATCATCTGGTTCAGGTCGGGGGCGATCTTGTCGAGTTGCCGGAACGCCTGCCGCAGGGAACGCAGATCCTGCATCGAGGTCTCAGTGCGTTCGTCGCCGTCCACTGTCAAGCGGTGGTGGAAATGGTCGAGCGCCTTCCGCTTGTCACGCTTGGCCTTACTGCGTGATGCCTCGACGAGTTTCCGGATGCGGTCGTCCCTGCCGAGGATGAACTTTGTCAAAAACGTGCCGGCCGAGGCGAGCGTGCCGACGAGTCCGATGACAACCGCACTCACCGCCATTGAGCCTTTCAGTCCCAGCGCGAAGAGCGACGCAAACGCCATCGAGCCAACCATGAACGGCATCAGCACGAGTGGACTGCTGAAGATGTCCCCCATCACGCGCTTGGTCATATTTTTTTTATCGCTCACCTCAATGTACTGCCCCGCTGGGGAACAGGAAAAGGTCGGCAGAAATGGCTGGGACGTCAACGCTGCGCTTGGCTCTGCGCTTGGTTCGTTTTGCAACGCTCCTTTAATACGGTACCTGACCCAGTTCGAAACGAACACTCTGGGCCGAGCCTGCCCGGGAGGCAGCCGGTGCGGACTCGGTGCGGACTCGATCCGTGTTAACCCCCTCGCCCTTGAGAAAACTGACGACCGACTCGGCGCGTGACCGAGCCAGACGGCGGTTGGCCTCAGGATCGCCCACGGCGCGCGCCTGGCCAACGACGCGGAGGTAGAAGCTCGGGAAGCTGTCCAGCATCTTCTTGAGCCGATTCAACTCATGCTCGCCGGAGAGCGAGATGGCGGCCGAGCCACGCCGGAATCCGATCGACGGCACGTCGAGGTCGCCGACCGACTGAAGCGTTTTCCACTGGTCATCGCTGAGTACCCCGAGGTAGGTATTGGTACGAACGCCCTGCAGGTCGCTCGTCCCCTGGCCAAGCCCCTCGATGAGATTTATCCTGTTAGACGGGTGGAAATTGTCGGCCTTCATGTCGATCAGGATCTGGTCGAAGTAGAGCGAGGAGTGCCGGCCACCGAGCGGGTCGCTCTCGAGCGCGCCGGTCTTGATGAGGACATCGGTGACGTTGGCGATCATGTCCTCGAGGCTGAGCAAATCTCCAGCCGATGCGCCTCGCACCAAGCCAAAGTGGGCGTAGTTTTCGAGAGTGTTTTTCCACTGGATGCCAGCTACGAGGCTCATGGCCTCGGTGTCGGAGAGGTTGGGGTCGTCCGACTTGACCAGCTTGGCCAAGCCGCCCGTCTGGCTCCGGTAATGGTGCGCGGCACTCGAGTAGGCCTCGACCACGGCCCGGACCTTGTCGGGATGATCGCGCAGATACTCGCGGCGAGCCACGAGCACGTCGACAATCAGGCCCTTGATCTTGGAACTGTCCAGGATCACCTCGACGCCGGACAACTTCTTGGCTTGAGAAACCTGCGGCTCCCACAGCACGTATGCCGTCTTGTCGGAGCGATCGGCGTCCTTCATTTTTTTGAGCACATCGGCAGCGCCGTCGGCCTTGATCATCCAGTCGCCGGAAAGGTTGGGCAGCTTGAAGTGCGACTTGACGACGCGGGCCAAAAACTCGCTCGGCGAGCTGGGCGTCAGCACGAAGCGGGCGCTGGAATCATCTAGATCCTGTAGCGAAGTGACGGCACTCTTGTAGGCCAGCACCGCGTCCGCCCCCTTGGTTTCGTCGATCACCATCACGATTGACGCCGGGAAACCGCCGGCCTTGGCCCCCGCCATCAGCAGGGAGTCGATCGTGTAAACCGCCATTTGCACGTCGCCATCCTCCAGCGCCTCGAGCCGGGCGCCGTAGTCAGCACCGTCGTCAACCGTCGTCAACCGGATGCCTTCTGATTTCAGGTTGTCGTGCATTTGCGTGGAGCGTAGCACGGCGTAACCGGAGAACAGATCGGCGGCGACGGACAATTCATGGGTATATTGGCTGGAGGAACCGGTGGCCTGGTTGAGTTGCTCGGACTTTGGCTTCGTATATAAAAACCAAACCGCACCACCGAGGATGGCCAGCAAGACCAGCCACACGATGGCTACGATGCACCCCTTGGAACCGTTTCCCTCTGACATTACTTGCTCTTACCCTTGACAATGGCGTAAATGGCCAGACTAGGAACAACCAACACGCAAAGAGCAGCACATAGAAACACAAGAAGGTTGTCCTCTCCTCCTGAAGTTGACTGCGAACCTGTCGTCCCACCCGAATAGGATGGCGCTGTACTGGGCGATTGCGGATCCGTGGCGCGCATGCTCGGCACCTCTCCGATCGGCTGGTTTCCCGAGGTGGAGAGCGACTTGAGCATGGCCGAGGCGGTGGCTTCCGGCAGGTCGGCGATCAGCTCAAATGCATTCTCCCCACCGGGCCCGGCATCCCCCGAGGCCACTTCGGCGAACACCTCCGAGATCGCCTGCTTGAGCGACTCGGGATCGTTGGCATTGCGATAGGAATGCACCTTCGTGGCCAGCGTGTGGCGCGAAGCCATCTCCACCCCGATACAATCAATGGTGATCCCGCGCGAGATAATGTCCGGCGTGAAGGCCTCGACTTTTCCCCCGTCGGAGGCCTCGCCGTCTGTCACGACGAGCAGGCGGTAGGTGCCGTAGCCAAATTGTTTTCTGCGCGCCTCCAGCAACGCGTCGGCGCCCCGTTTCATGTAATCCCCCAACGGCGTCCCGCCTCTGGACTGGATGCTATCGATCGCCCCGGCCAGCGTGCTCTCCTTCCGCGGGCCAAGCGGGTAAACCCAGTTGCCCTGTGGGAACACCAGGATGCCGACATGGGTCGTGTCCGGGATTTGTTCAAGCACCTGCTTGAGTGCCTCCTTGGCCACGGACATGCGGCTCGAGCCGCCCATGGGCGTTCCCATCGAGCCGGAGGCATCCACCACCACCACGACGTTGTCGGTCACCTGTACTTGCGCTTGCCCAAACGGCATGGCCCAAGTGGCGGCCAGCACCGCACCCAGGCAAGCGCTCAACCGGTTGAAGTTTTGTTTCATTGTGGGCTTCATTACGTGTCAAAAGTCAAAGTCCGATTCCTGCGTCACCTCGGCTGAGACGCGGATCAACCGGAACTCGACCCGCATGTTCTGACCCGCCTCAGCCACGGAGCTCGGCTTGGCGATGAACGGCTCGGCGATCCCGACGCCCTGCGGCTGCATTTGCGACAAGTCGAGCCCGAACCCCTCACCTTTTGCGTAATCCACGACCGATTTTTTTACCGCCTCAGCCCGCTTGCGCGAAAGGTTGAGCGCGGCCTGCATGGTGCGGCGCGGGTTGTAATCCTCCACCCCGTCGAAGTCGCCGGCACCGATGGCATCAACCAGCCGGCTGGTGTCGTTCATGTCAAGCTCCCTGCCGTTGAGCGAGTAGCGGTAGTTGCCCCGGGTGCCGCTGCGCCTCAGCGTGCCCTTGGCGTTGCCGGCTTTGATCAGGTCGATGAGTGTCTTGGTCGGATCCGCATGGCCCCGGATGGCGACCACAGCGTTGCCGAACTTGTCCGCCATCTCGATCACCCGGGTGAACTCGGCCGCGTACTGTACCGGGCTGAACTCCGTCTGGTTGGGCTCGAAATTGATGGTGAACGACAGGATGGTCCGGTCATCGAGCAACCCGCCGGAGCTGAGTTCCTCGATCTCCGACAGCACCGCCTCGGCCCGGAACCGCTCGCCCTGCACTATTTCAGTCTTGTTTAAGTATTTGAGGAATTCATCCGACTTGTAGTTCAAGCCGGAGGCAAACAGCCCCATTTTTTGCTTCGCGTACCCTCGGCTGGTGGCCAACTCAAGCGACGCTTTTTGGAACGCCTCGAAGCCGTGCAGGTTACCCTGTTTCTCGAAGAAACTCACGTTGCCCGGATAGCCGGCGAAGGTGCAGTCGAGCAGCAGGCCGTGCGCCTCGTCGGCGTTCGGAATGACTTCCTCGGTGTAAATCTGCACCGTCTGGTTGAGCAGGTTGATGTAGTCTTGATCCCGCGTGCCAGCATCGTGCGCCGCGCGCTTGCCCACCAACTCTTCCGACGCCTTCAAATACCCGGCGACGAACTTCCGCACCAGCGGCCGGTTTGCATCGTAAAAATCCTTTCGACAAACGTACACGTCAGCGATCGAGCGCGACAACTCCGCCGTGGACACCAGCACGTGCGCGCCCTTCACCGTCCCCTCCGCCCCGGTGCCGACGCTGTTCAAGTCGGTGCAAAGGCCGAACATGTCCGGCGTCACCGCAAAACAGGCGGAGATGCTTGAGTCATCACGGAACGCCTCCACCGGCGAACCGGTCCCGGTGAGTGCGTCGAAAAATTTTACCGTTACGTCGTCCCAGCCCAACTGCGCCGCCTTGAGCACGTCGTCGAGCATGCCGATGTGCGGCCCGCCCTGCTGCACTGCCACGGTCTTGCCCTTCAGATCGGTCACCTGCTTGATGCCTTCGCGGGCGACCATGTGATCACCGGCCGACCAGGTCATCTGCAGGATTATCACCCCTTTGGTGCGAGGGTCGGAACCGATCACCTCGGACGCCTGCCCCATCATGCGGAAGGTGCCACGCAGAAACGGCGACTTACCAGCGCGGTAATCGCGCACCTGCTGGATGAAGTCATCGCCCGGCGTCAGGTTCAAATTGAGCCCCTGTTTCTGAAAAATAGTGCGCTGCTTGGTCTTGAGACCGCCATTGGCGTAAAACGTCGCCATGTCGCCGCCCCAAATAATGAACGGCACCTGCAACGCGCCTCCAGTCTTCACAGAGCCCACCGAACCCGGCCCGACCAGGTCGGAAAACAACCGGGTCTGCGCCTGTGCCGCGACCCCTGCCAAGCAAAGTGCCAAGCATGCTGCGATTGATTTTTTTGCTTTCATTTTTTACAAATAACAACTGCTTCAAAAGAATCTAGCACCCTTCCTGTGAGTTGGCAATTATAATTATGAACAATGAAATTACGGTTTTCTAAACCCGTATTTTGTGTGAAGGAATCGCTTGGCCAAGCGTAGTTTTAGTTTTTGCGCCCCGGAAAACAGACTACGGTCGCTTTTTTAACCCGTTTTGGTTCTTCAACGCCGGGTTGTGGATCACTTTGTTGAATTTAGCAACCACACACCAGTCCATGCGAGCTGCGAAGTCGTGTTGATAATGTTTACGCCATCGCCATATCGTGGCTTGGTTCGATATGTATGGTTTACCAACCACTACAACAGTATCTCGGTTGTTGAGATTGTCGGTCCAAAGCTTCAGATGGATTAAACAAAATTACTATTCCCTAGTTTTGATTCCATTGTGAACTGACCGTCAACCCCTCGATAACAGTTTTAAAGCCGTTTTAACTGCAGCCGCAGAGGTTGCCTGATCTATTCCCCTTCAGCTTTCAATTCTTTAGCTGTCTTGCCGTCCCGCTGCGGGGCTTTGACCTTTCGTTCCCACGAACAATCCACTAAGCTCCACCCCAGAGCACAGGCTTATGACGACAGGCGAAAAAGTTGAAAACTGGTTTATCCCTCTATCGACCACGGACCTCACCCTCCAGCAGGCGCATTCCCAACTCGATGAGTTCGGCCTCGAGCAGGAGGACGTACCACTAATCATTCAACTTGTTGAAAACCCCAAGTACGACCTGCCGGGCATCGATATCTTCCATGGCGCAACCAACCTCGATACGCACGACTACATCCATATCCTGCTCGGACGCGGAGTAATGATCAAAGACGAGGCGTTCGTGCTTGGCTTCACCATGGGCAGCAGCAATCGAGTCACCACAACCGAAGAGCGCCTATTCGGTTTTCTCACCAAATACATCTACCCAAAGAACTACCAGTTTACCGATCAGGATCTGGATGTATTCAAGGACGCTGTAAGACTAGGATTCATCTCCGACTGCCAGCCTCTGGCCAAAGTCGACTACAAAAAATACATCGACTGGCCGGTGCAAAAAATCCGCGACGAAATCGGCCTCGAAGTGGATCTACTCAAGGCCTACTACACCATCGAGGCAAAGCGCTATCCGCACATCAAGGAATGCAACCGCAACCTCACCGGCTTTTGAGCCTCGGGGTCAAAAACAAGGATCAAGTTGCGCACTCGACCTGTGGGTTGCAGTACCTGGTGATCAAGTTATCCAAACTGGGCCAAAGTTTCGTTAGTCTGGACGGATTGATAATCTGCTCGAATATTGACACTGCCCCAGGTGATAGGATTGGAAAATTGAAGAAGGGCTGAAAATGCAACAGCCCAAAACCCTTGCAAATAGAGACTAATGCGGAATGGTTGTCCCGCTAGGATTTGAACCTAAACTAACGGTGTCAAAGTCAGCATCTACAATAATCCAAAAAGCACCGAAACCCTTGTTAATTAGGCACCAACAGTCAGGTCACTAATTGTTTAAGAATCATAGGATTCCGTAAAAGGCGGGATTCTCTGACACTGATCGGACTCTATCAAGTCATACTTTTCTGAAATCATATTTTTTACTTTTACGAATCTAACATTCCAATCATTTCCACCCTCTCCTTCTGGCCATACGGAGAATGTTTTTCAAGGTGAGGTTTAGTGGGCATTAAATCATCAATATTGCCGAGGTATGTGTTGTAGGCCTTAGGAGTGACCAGTACGACTTCGTTGTTGCCGATAGGAATGAAGCCCAGCCGTTCGTAGAGGCGCATCAACCTGTTCCGTGAACCAGTAATTGGCGCAAGCATCTTGTCGGCGTAAGCGGCGTTGCGAAAGGGGTACTTTGCCTGTTGTTTGGTGATGACCGTGCCGAGGAGGATTTGCTTACCTGAGTGGAGGAGGAGGTTGTATGCCGCCTTAACGGCTTCCTTACAGCGGCGAAAGCTCCCTTGGTGCTTTTCGGCTACGGCAATGTACAGGATCTTTACATACTCGCTATCCTCGTCTGGTTGGATGAAGTCCACGAACCAGTCATCCCGACCGCGGATTTGGCCTAAAGTAATCGGCGAGTTGGTTCGGATATTGGCCTCCTCATCCCAGTGATTCAGCACTCCTTCGGCGAAGATAACCCCCTCAACAGTCCGGGCTTTCGCCGCTTGGCATAAAGTTGCCTTAGAATACCCATCTTTCGCCGTTTGAATTGGTTCATCGAAGCAGTAGTGATCAATAAAAGGGTTGTAGCTGCTGAGGAATGCTTTTATCTTGCGTTCTTCACGCAGATCGCGCAAGACTTCCTCCTGAAACCGGTATCTCTTGAGCTTTCGGCGATAGGAGTAATCTCGGATCAAGTCAGCAAACTGTAATGACTCAATATCGGAATATGATTGAGCAATGTGTTGAAGCAATGAGCTTCCGGCGTTATTATTGAAAAGCACATAGATTTTTACACCAAAATGAAA
>JABGZB010000271.1 GCA_018674955.1 Verrucomicrobiota bacterium
CAATCGGCGCTTGGTTGCCGTTGCGCTTGGCCAAGCGCGGATGCTTGACCGGGCGGAACGCCCAGTAGTCACGGTCTTCATCGGTGATTGAAAAACCGTGTTCGCGCTTGGCGGTGACTAGTGCGGTCTCGCTTGGCCAAGGGGCGCCGAGACGAATCCACTGCTCGAGATCGGCCACGGCCTGTTTGCCCAACTTTTTCTTGGGCGGCATCTCCAAGTCCGAGTTGGTGTATTTGACCGCCTCGATCAACAGGCTCTTGGCCGGGTCGCCTGGCACGATTGCTGCGCCAGAGTCGCCGCCCCGCAGGATGGTTTTGCGGGAGTTTAGCAGGAGGTTGCCTTTGTGCTTTTCGTTGCCGTGGCACTCGTGGCAATTGTTGACGAGCAGCGGCCGAATCTTGCTTTCAAAGAATTGGATGCCCTCCGGCGAAAAGTCGGTTCGTTCCGCTAGGCCAAGCGGCAACGCCATCGTGGCCAAGCCGCCAATCACCATAAGCGCGGCTAAATGAAAACGTGCTCCTTTCATCTGAAAAAATCGCTCGACGAGTCCACGGACGCTAGGCGACAGGGCCAAGGTTGGCGAGGCAAAACTACGCGAGATAGGGAATCGTAAGCGGCCCCTGCGGTAGCACCGCCACGCGGGCGTCCGGGCCGAGCTTGGCCAAGCGCTTGGCCACCTCGGCACTGATGTCGGCGCACGGGGCCAAGTGGCAGGCCCGCAGTGTGGCGTCGTCGAGTTCGCAGCGGACAAGCACCTCGGCCCGGCGCTGCACGAGCGCCTGAATCTGCGCCTGCCATTGCTCCGGCCGGACGAAGCCCGGCGTCGAGAGCTTGGCCAAAATCTCCTCGATCGAGTCGGCGCTGCGCAGCAGTTCGTCGAGCGGGCTGCCGCCGGGCACCCCTTCGCGGCACTCCGCGGCGAGGATCAGTGTGCCGCCCTCCTTCAGCACTCGGGCACCGGCGCTCATGCCTTTCACACCTTGGTACAAATTAAGATCCAACGGGTAGCCGCTGTTTGTGGTGACGACGATGTCGAACGGCTGCTCGACGGGCTGCATCGCCGATTTTTTGACGAACGTGCAGCCGGTTTTGTGCGCCTCAATAATGTCGCCGGCAAACACGTTCGTGATGTCGCGCTGTTCGTTGAGCGTGACGTTGAGGAGAAAAGTCGGCCCGGTCTTGAGCGCGATGTCGCGCAACTCCTCCCAAAGTGGGTTGCCCTCGGTGACGCCAAACGTCGCCTGCGGGTCGCCGATGTTTTTCGCGCCGTGATTGCTCATCACTGTTTCCAGGCCGGCGCAACCCGGCATGATGCCCTTCACGCCTCCGCTGAACCCGGCAAAAAAATGCGGCTCGATAAACCCGGTGATGATTCGGAAATCGGCCTCGACGATCTGCCGGTTGAGCAGCGCCGGCGTGCCGTCCGCCGTGGTTCCGACCTGCATGAGCGCCTCCGGGTTTTCCGGCTCGTGATTGAGCACGCGATAGTTGGCAACGACTTCCGGCGTGAGCATGGTCTCCAGTTCCTCCCGCGTGTTGGGACGGTGCGTGCCGAGTTGGTTCAGCAGCGTGATGTTGTCGCTTGGCCCGCCGAGATGCTCAAGCAACCACGGGATGATTCGGTCGTTCGGTGTCGCGCGTGTGATGTCGGTAAAGGCGATGCAGATTTTTGCGTCCGGCGAGATGCGTTCAAGCAAAGGCTGGCTGCCGATCGGTTTTTGCAGCGCATCGAGCAAGGCCGCCTGTTCATCGGCCAAGCCGTCGATGTTCGCCGGCTCGATGACCGTCGTTCGGTCGTCGGGAACCTCAATGGGAAGATGGCCGGAGCCGTATGCCAAGTTGACTGTCATTCGTAACGCACCGACATCGTACCGTCACCGGCGAGCCAAGCCAAGCGGCGTCAGTTCCACGAAATGTCGTCCGGGCCGTCGGCGAGCAGGCGGTGCTGCCAGTCCATGCCTCGAAGTATCTCACGCCACGCCGCCTCTTCGGGGTTGCTGAAGACCAGCTCCGTCGTCGCTTTGCAGACGAGCCACGCTTTGCGGGCCAGCTCGCTTTCTAGTTGGCCGCCCCCCCAGCCGGAGTAGCCGAGGAACACCTCGATCTTGTGGTCGGGGTTGACTGAGTTGGCGAGGTCGCTCAACTCGCCCGGTTCCTGCACCAGAGAGAGGTTGTTCATCACGTTGCCCTGAAACATGAACGAGTCGCTGTGGAGGATGTGCACCGATGACTCATCGACTGGGCCGCCGCTGCGGGTGCGTCGGTTCTTCACCGATGGCGGCATGTCGATCGGCAGCACGTCGCCGATGCGCTTGTCGCTGGGTTGATTGAGCACCAGCCCGAAGGCGCCCTCGGGCGAGTGTTGGCACATCAGGATGACCGTGTGGTGAAAACAGGAACCGTACATGCCCCCGGCATCCAGCAACAAATGCCCGCGAAGGCTCTGGAGTTTTTCCCTCATCCGCCTGCCACTATTTTTACTATCTCCATCGTGTCGCCCGCGTTGAGCTGCCGCTCTGCGAACTCAGAGGGCGTGACCGCCTCGCCGTTGAGTTCCACCACCACGCTGCGCGGTAGCATGCCCTGCGCTTCGAGAAAATCGTGCAGCGACACCGGCAGCCCGGTGGCGATCTCCCGCCCGTTGGCGGTGACGGCCTGTGGCGAATCACTCATTCCGCTGCGGTGACTTTGTCGCCGAGCCGCGCCCAAGTCAACGACGGCCGCTTGGCCAAGCGCGAATCGGACGGTAGGCTTCCGCGCCGATGCACATCCGCTCCATCGCTGCGCCGCTGCTCAAGTGGTTCGCCGGGAACGCCCGCGATCTGCCGTGGCGGCGAACGCGCGATCCGTACGCCATTTGGGTGTCGGAAATCATGCTGCAACAAACGCAGGTCAAGACCGTGATCCCGTATTGGCAAAGATGGATGGAGCAGTTGCCCGACGTCGAATCGCTCGCCGCTGCCGACGACGACACGGTAATCAAACTTTGGGAAGGCCTCGGCTACTACTCCCGGGCGCGCAACCTGCAAAAGGCCGCCAAGCTGATCGGTGACGAGCTGGGTGGCCGTTTCCCTCGCGACTTGGTCGGCGTACTGGCGTTGCCGGGAGTGGGGCGCTACACCAGCGGCGCGATCTGCAGCATTGCGTACAACCAGCCGGAGCCTCTCGTCGATGGCAACGTCGCCCGCGTGCTGACACGCCTGCTCGGCATCGAAGAGTCGCCGAAGGACAAACCGGTTGCCGATCGCTTGTGGTCGGTCGCCGATGAACTGGTGAAACACGCTGTGACGCTGCAAAAGCCAAGGCAACGAAACGCCTCCGCGTTCAACCAAGCGATGATGGAGCTTGGCGCGCTGGTCTGCACGCCGCGCAAACCACTCTGCGGCGACTGCCCGCTGAAAGGCCGTTGCACCGCCCGAAAGGAAAACAAGGTTGAAACCATCCCCGCCTTGGGCAAACGGGCGGCAGCAACCAAGCGGCGGTTCATCGGCTTCATAACCGTTTGGCGCGGGGAGGTCTTCGTGCAACGCCGGCCAAGCAGCGAAGTGAACGCAGGTTTTTGGGAGTTTCCAAACTGGGAGGTCGATGCTGCCGCGACGGCAGAACAATTGGCCAAGGCCAACCTCGCGCTTGGCCAAGCGGAGCCGCTCTGCGTCATCAACCACTCGATCACCCGCTACCGCAACCGGCTCGAGATATTCGTGATCGCGCTCAGCCGAAAACCGCGCCTAGCTAAGCTGAATGGCAAGTGGCTCCCCGTGGCTCAGCTCGCCGAAATCCCCCTGACCGCCGCCCACCGAAAAGCAGCTAATCGATTTGCAAGTTGAGGGTCATTCCCAGTCGAGTTTTAGGGGGACTTCCTTGCCGTTCGCGGCTTTGGATTCGTCGGCAGCCTGCATGAAGGCGTAGATCTCCAGCGTCTCGCGGGCGGTGACCGGCGACTTGCCGCTCTTAAAAAACTTGACCGCCGCCTCGACGAGTGGCGCGTAGCCGTCGTAACCGCCGACCGGGTGTTCGCCGGACTCGCACTTGGCCGTGCCGCCGTAGCCTTTGCCCTCGCGGAAGATACCGACTCGGCCGTCCTTCCATGTTCCAGTGACCTCGATTTTGCCGTCGTCCGTCGTGCCGTGCTTGACCGACACGCAGCCAGGGCCCATCACGGTGAAGAGCGACTCCACGCCGTGGATGCCGTACCAAAACAGATCGGGATGGTGCGGCTCGAGGTGGGCAGGGCTGAAGGTTTCGCAGCGGAGAACCTTGCCGTGTTTGCCGGCGCGCGCGGCGAGCGTGGCCTTGGCGAAGCGCAGTGAAGAGGAGCTGAACACCGGCACTTTGTGGCGTTTGGCCAAGCGGTAAATTTTGAGGCAATCAGCGAGAGTGCCGGCGAGTGGTTTGTCGATGAAGAGCGGCTTGCCGGTCTTGATGACGTCGATGGCGTGCTTGAGGTGCGGGCGGCCGTCGACATTCTCGATCATCACCGCGTCGACGTGCCGGCAAAGCTCGGTGACGGTGGGGTAAAGTTTCACGCCCCATTTGCCGGTCAACTCGGCTGTGTATTTCTCGACGCGCGTGTAGCTCGACTCGACATCGGGACTGCTGTCCTTGACGGCGGCGATCATCCGGGCGCCGTCGACGTGGTTTTTGTCGGCCTCGTCGTTAAGGACGCGGGTGAAGGCGATGACGTGCGAGGTGTCGAGCCCGACCATGCCGATTTTCAGATCGGCTGCCTGAGCGGATACAACGATGGCGGCAATCATTGCCAACCCAAAGAATCGTCTGGATTGCATGCGCGGAATGTCA
>JABGZB010000272.1 GCA_018674955.1 Verrucomicrobiota bacterium
CACAACACACTTATCTGCCCTATCGATTAATGGTAAAGCTTATTGGCTCACAGGTTACCCGATCCGAAAGGAGATTTTTTTGACCATCTCGCGGCCCATGGCGTGCTGCATGCGCTGCAGGATCTCGTGCCGCCGGTAGCGTACGATCTCGTCCAGCCATACACTCGAGTCCACTGAAACGAACAGCGTCCCGTGGTGGATGTTAACCGGCTGCGCATGTCCCGTGACGGTAGGGTCGATCGTCTGGTTCCACACTTTCACCACCTCAGTCTCGGCGCGGCGGCGGTCAAGTTGAAGCTTGCCGAGAAGGTTTTTTACCACGGCACCGGCGCTGAACGACTTGCCGCCGTGCGTTTTCTCCAGTTCCTTTACATCGATGCCACGCCAATCGCGCAACGCCCTGTCACGCGGGCCTAGGCGGCGCGACCGGCGGCTCTTGAATCGGCGTTGAAACGGGGAGAAAGACATGCAGCAAAGCGGCACCCATCAAACGACCCGCAGTGGCCGGAGTCAATCCGGGAAAAATTTCGCCGATTCGCCTTGCCTACTTTGAGGCGTAATGGGACGTTGTCGCCGCTATGTCACTACGATTCGTTTTATCAGCA
Organism: Verrucomicrobiota bacterium; assembly: GCA_018674955.1. Lineage (GTDB taxonomy): Bacteria > Verrucomicrobiota > Verrucomicrobiia > Limisphaerales > UBA1096 > UBA1096. The sequence continues at coordinate 606 of JABGZB010000272.1, forward strand.
ATGGTGATTGGTGGCCTGCTCACTTCAGTGGCAGCCGCCGACAAACTCGAGAAGCGCAAGTCGCCCAAGGGCGCCAAGGCGTACATCATCTCCCCCAAGGACGGCAAATCCGTGAATAAAAAATTCACAGTTCGGTTTGGCCTCAAGGGAATGGGCGTCGCCCCAGCCGCCATCGACAAGGAAAACACCGGCCATCATCACCTGTTGATCGACGTGGACAAGCTGCCCAACCTCGATCTGCCACTCGTTGCCAGCGAGAACATCCGGCATTTCGGCGGCGGCCAAACCGAGGTCACGCTCGAGTTGCCGCCCGGCAAGCACACGCTTCAACTCGTGCTCGGCGACTGGATCCACCTGGCCCACAGCCCGCCGGTGATCTCCAAGAAAATCACCATCACGGTGAAGTGATTCATCACAACGAGTATTTCAAAACCCCGGCCAAGCGCCGGGGTTTTTTTGTGCGCTTGACCTAATCGGTTCGCCGGCGCACAAAAAGGTCATGCCCTTCCGTTTTATTTTGGCGCTTGGCCTAGGCTTGCCGCTTGGCCAGGCGGCTGTCGCCAACCACTTGCTGCGAGTCGATGCTGGTCAACACGATCGCAGCGGTACACCAGTTTCGTTTATTCTGCCCGACGGCGGCCAAGCGCATTGGCAACTCACCGGTCCCAGCGGCAAAGCAGTGGCCATCCAGACGGATGGGCTCGGCTCGGCCTCGTTCATCGTCGGCAAACTCGCTGCATTCCAGACTGCCGTTTACAAACTCTCCCCGGCGGCCAAGCCTACCCATTCCAATGTCGTCAGCCTGGTCAAGCAAAACGGTAAGTTGCGGATCACCATCGACGACAAAACCGTGCTGCATTATCAGGCTGAGAAAAGCGGGTTGCCCCGCGACGATCTCGAGCCGATTTACCGCCGGGGCGGCTACATTCACCCGGTCTTGACACCAAGTGGTACAGTCATCACCGCCGACTATCCGCACAACCACAAACATCATCACGGTATTTGGTTCCCTTGGACAAACACGATTTTCGAGCGCCGGAAGCCGGACTTTTGGAACATGGGCAAGGGCACAGGTACGATCGAGTTCACCGGCCTTCACAGCCAATGGAGCGGCCCGGTACATGCCGGTTTTTCTAGTTCCCATCAGTTCGTCGACCTTATCGCAAAGCCCAAAAAGGTGGCTCTCACGGAAACCTGGCGCATGCAGGTGTACGCTACCGGGCAGGCGTATCACCTCTTTGAACTGGAGTCGGTGCAGCGTTGCGCCAGCGAGAGCAAAATCCAGTTCCCTCAATACCGCTACGGAGGCCTAGGCTTCCGTGGCCACGACGATTGGGATGGCAAAGAGAACTGCTTTTACCTTACGGCCAATGGCGAGGCTGACCGCATCAAAGGTCACGCGACACGGGCACGCTGGTGTCACGTCGGCGGACAGACCGGCGGCAAATGGGGCGGCATCGGCGTGTTGTGCCACCCGGGTAACTTCCGTTTCCCGCAACCGATGCGCATTCACCCGAGCGAGCCGTTTTTCAATTTCGCCCCCTCCCAGACCGGCGACTGGGAAATCAAGCCAGGCGAGGATTACGTGTCCCGCTACCGCTTCGTTGTCACTGATGGCAAGCCGGACGCCGAGTTGCTCGAGCGCCAATGGCGTGACTATGCTCACCCGCCCCGAGTCGAGGTGTACGCCGCCGAGTAGGACTGCTCAATTCAAAAATGTTGCCGCGCCGATTGCGGCTGCGATGAGCAGCAGGATGAGAACGGCGCGAGGCTTTGTCTGGCCACGGCGGACGAGGCGGTGGGAGAAGTGGTTGTTGTCGCCGACCCACACCGCTTGGCCAAGCCGGCGGCGGATGAGGATCACCGAGACCAAGTCGGCCAGCGGCACGGCTAACACGAGCAGCGGCGCGAGGACGAGCCACTTTTGCTGGCTGGCCGCCGAGTAAAAGTCAGGGAGGATCGCCAGCACGGCGAGGAGGAAACCGACGACGTGGCTGCCGCCATCTCCGAGGAACACGCCGCCGCGCGGGAAGTTGAATGGCAGGAAACCGGCCAGCGCGCCGGTGAACAAAAACGCCAGCGACGCGACGAGGTACTGCCCCTCCAATCCGGCGTGCCACGCAAAAAACCAGCCACCGACCAGCCCCAGTCCGGCACACAGGCCGTTCATGTTGTCCTGAAAATTGACGGCGTTGGTGACGGTCAAAATCCACAGCACGGTGGCGGCATAGCTGAAGAGCGGGCTCTCAACGAACACCGTCACACGGATACCGCTGGCGGCGACCGCGAGCGCGATCAGCACTTGGCCGACAAACTTCCACTTGGCCGATAGGTCGCGCCGGTCGTCGAGGATGCCGAGCGCCAGCATGGCCACCGCGCCGCCGAGGATGGCGGCGAGTTGCCAGCCGCGCTTAGCCAAGCCGTAAGTGACGACGCGGTCGAACGATTCCGGCAACGGGCCAAGCCATGCCCACGCGGCGACGGCGAGGATCGGCACGGCCAAGCCGGTGACAACGGCCAAGCCGCCGGCCAGCGGGACGGGATGTTTGTGAATTTTCCGATGGCCCGGCTCGTCCAGCAACCCGACATGTTCGCACCAGCGTCTCCACAGCGGCAGCGAGGCCGCGGAAATCACCGCGCCACCGACGAGCGCCAACAGATAGAGTCCGACCGGAAACATGAACTGCCCGGTTGGTTACGAAAAAGCGGCTTGGCCGTCGAGTCTCGATCGCTTTTTTCGAAGATCGGCTGGACATCCAAGCGCAGACGAGTACGATCCGCGGCACGCATGAATAGAACAAAGCGCACCCAGTCGTTGTGCGTCATCAGCTTGGCGGCGACAGTTATTTTATCGCCTGCCCAGGCTGCGGATGACGCGAAGTTGATCGCCGATGGCAAGGCGCTCTTTCAGTCGAAAATCTGTTTCACCTGCCATCAGGTGGACGAAAACGTGCCCGCGCCGGCCGGCATCGCCATGAAGGCGCCGAAGTTCATCGGCCGTTTTTGGGGTAAAAAACGCACCGTAACCCTCGGCTACGGCGGCCCGGACGCCACGGTGACGTTCGACGAGGCTTACTTCGCCGAGTCGATCCGCAAGCCGATGGACAAGGTGTCCAAGGAGGCCGCCGCGCCGATGCCACCGCCGCCCGCCGTGAACGACCAGGAGATGAAGGCTCTCATCGCCTACGTGCGCTCGCTCAGCGAAGGCGGCAGCGCGGAGGATCCCAACGGCCTCATCGCCAAGGGCAAAATCAACAACTTCACTTACGCCGCCTACAAGGGCAGTTGGAATAAACTGCCGGACTTCTCTAAGCTCAAGCCGTTCAAAACCGGTACGGCCAAGAGCGGCACCGCTGATCCTGGCTTGGCTGGCCTAGGCGAGAACTTTGGCGTGGTGTTCGAGGGCGACATCAAGATCGAGCGCAAGGGCAGTTACACGTTCAACCTCGGCTCCGACGATGGCACGCGCCTATACATAAACGGCAAGTTGGTGGTGGACAACGACGGCGTTCACGGCATGCAGGCCAAAAAAGGTAAGCTCGACCTCGAGCCGGGAGTCGCCAAACTGAAGTTGGAATACTTTGAAAAGAGTGGAGAGGAAAAACTAGCGCTCGACATGTCCGGCCCGGGTATCAAGCGCCTCCAGTTGGCCAAACAGACCATTAAGCCACAGCGCAGGGGACAAGCCTTCCCGACCGGCAACCCGATCACCATCACCGACGAGGCGCGCATCTATCGCAACTTCATCGAGGGCGCCAGCCCGCGCGGCATCGGCGTCGGCTATCCTGAAAAAGTGAATCTCTGTTTTGATGCCAACACCATGCAGATTGCGATGCTGTGGCACGGCGCATTCATGGATGCGGCCCGTCACTGGAACGGACGCGGCCAGGGGTTCCAGCGACCGTCCGGCCACTACCTAATCAACCTCACACGCGACCAACCATTCGCCCAGCTTGACAGCGCGGATGCAGCCTGGCCAAAGGCCGAGGGTCGTGACACCCGTGCCAAGGGCCTCCAGTTTCGTGGCTATCAACTCGTAGAGAAACGCCGGCCGGTGTTCATGTACGAGATCGGCAAACGGCTCAAAGTGGTCGACCATATCATTCCGAGGCAGGGAACCCTGCCGTCTATCATCCGCATGCTCGGCGTCAACGGCACGGGCGAAGTCTGGTACCTCGCCGCCGCCGCAAAAACCATCACCGAGGAAAACGGCGGCTACAACATCGGCGACTCAATGCTGCGCGTGAGCTTCCCCGGCTTGAGTGCCAAGCCGACCATCCGCGACAATGGCGGACGCCAGGAATTGCTCATCAAGCTCGACGTCGATGGCCAAGCGAGCATCCAGCAGCAGTACGAATGGAAACTGTAACCCCCCGCCCACGGAGATTTTTGAAAATGATCAAACAACTGACACACCTCACGCTGCTCGCCGGCCTTACGCTTGGCCAAGCAGCCGCCGATCCGGTCGAGTCCGACTACTACAAAATTGACGCCTTCCCGGTTCCCGACGGCATCGTGATGGAGACCAGCGGCATCGAGATGATGCCCGACGGCAAGCTCGCCATCTGCAGCCGGCGCGGCGACATTTACATGCTCAGCAACCCTTACGGCGACCCGGACAAAATCAAGTGGACTCTCTATGCCGAGGGCCTGCACGAGCCGCTCAATCTCGCCTTCACGGACGGCTGGCTCTACTGCACTCAGCGCGGCGAGCTGACCCGCATGAAGGACGTCAACGGTGACGACCGTGCCGATATTTTCGAGACCGTCAACGACGGCTGGGGCATCACCGGCGACTACCACGAGTACGCCTTTGGCACCCGGCCCGATCCGAACGGCGACATGTGGATCGTGCTCTGCCTCACCGGCTCGTTCTCCAGCCAAATCGACTATCGGGGCTGGTGCGTGCGCGTGACCAGGGACGGCGAACTCATCCCGACCGCCAGCGGCATCCGCTCGCCCGGCGGCATCGGCCTGAACCACTTGGGCGAAGTTTTTTACGCCGACAACCAAGGGCCGTGGAACGGCTCCAGCTCGCTCAAGCCGCTTTCGCACGGATCGTTCCAGGGCCACCCTGGGGGTTTCCGCTGGTATGACACTGCGGCCGCGAAGGCGTCGATGGGCAAGCGCCCCACCGAACCCAAGACCAACAGCCGTTGGGTGGCCGAGCGGCCAAAGATTCCCGAGCTGGTGCCCTCGGCCATCGTGTTTCCGCACGGCATCCTGGGCAACTCCACCGCCGGTTTTGCCTACGACAGCAACGGCAAGTTCGGCGCATTCAAAAACCAGTTGCTCGTCTGCGACCAGACGTTCTCAGTGGTCAACCGCGCCTTTCTTGAGAAAGTCAACGGCGTGTACCAAGGCGCGGCGTTCTCATTTTTGAAAGGCTTCGGCTCAGGCAATATCGCCGCCCACATGCAACCCAACGGCACGCTCTTCGTCGGCGGCACCGATCGCGGCTGGGGCGCCCGTGGCGGCAGGCGCTTCGCGCTCGACCGCGTCACGTGGACCGGCAAGGTGCCGTTCGAGATACACGAAATGCGCGCCAAGCCGGACGGCTTCGAGCTAACCTTCACCCACGAGATCGATGCCATCACCGCCGCTGATCTCGCCTCCTACAGCATGAGCGCCTACACCTACATTTACCGCGCCGACTACGGCAGCCCGGTCGTCGATAAAACGACGCCCAACATTGTCGGCGCAGAATTGAAAGGCCCGAAGACCGTGCGCGTGACCGTGGACAAGCTCATCCAAGGCCACGTCCACGAGTTGCGAGCCAAGGGGGTACGCTCGGCCAAGGGCCTGCCGATCCTTCACCCGGTCGGCTACTACACACTCAACGAAATTCCACCCGGCGACCTGAACTAACCGCTTGGCCAAGCGCTTGGTTGTTGAAAAGTTTAATTGCGATTGAGGACCGACGGGGCAACTGTAGCCATCCCAGTCGGAGTAAAAATGAAGCCCAGCCAGAAAAAGGCGTTCACACTGATCGAGCTGCTGGTGGTCATCGCCATAATCGCCATAATCGCGGCGTTGCTGCTGCCGGCGTTGTCGCGGGCCAAATGGAAGGCCAAGCAGATCTCCTGCATGAACAACGAAAAACAGATGGGGATCGGCAGCCAATCCTACGCAAACGATGATCTACGAGGAGTCCTCTCTGGCGTGGACTGGAACGGCCCAAAATTCAACGCCGCCTGTGACGATGACATGAACTGGTTGTTTCCGGCATTCCTACCCAACCTCAAGTCGGTGACGTGTCCCGACACTCAAAACTTCATCCGCACCCAGGACAAACGAGGCAGGAACCTCGCCGTGCGCATCAAAGACCGACGCTATATTGAGCGCCTCCATGGCCAGACGGAAATCTACACCGACCTCCAACGATTCGCCGCCGACAAGGGAGCAAAACCGGGAATCAGCTATGAGATTTTTGGATGCATGAACTGGAACGGGGTTCCGAACAGGCGCTACACGAAGGGGTTCCCGTATGTCGGGCCGACCGGCTGCCAGGGCATCCTGAAAACCGAGTCCGTGGTCAGTAATTACGTCCACGCCAACAGCGGATTCGGCCTCAAAGGCCACGTAACCGGGCCGTCCGAGATTTGGCTGATCAAGGAGGCCGATTATTCCTACCCCGGCGCGATGAATAATTACCCGGACGAGGGCGACAACCATGGGGCCGAAGGCGAGAATGTGCTGTTCGTCGATGCCCACGTAGAATTCATCAAGAGGGCAAACTACAACTACAGCCTGGAACTGGGAAACGACGCCCTGCACTACGGGCCGCGCTGAAAC